>QHZC01000432.1:0-5775 GCA_003224515.1 Acidobacteriota bacterium | reverse complement strand
TGGTTGAAGCACTCGGCTATCGCAAATGGACATTTCCCCTTGTCGTCGTGGGCATGAATTCAATTTTCATTTATTCCTTAAGCATGATTTTGGTCGGATGGCTGGATCGCGCCGTCGGCGTTTTCACGTTTCACTACAAGTTCATCGGGATACTCGCTCCAGTGGCGCAGGCGTCGAGCGTCCTCCTGGTCATGTGGTACATGTGCTATTGGCTGTACAAGCGGAACATCTTCTTGAAGTTATGAATGTGCATGGAAGCCTCGCCCCCATCGAATCCATCCATCTACCGCGCCGCAAAAACTCCCGATCGCGCCGTCACGGTCTGATCTGAACACAGACTATTGGATCGTGACAGTTACGGTGGTGTTGACCGAGACGGTTGGGAGCGCGGCGTTGGGGCCCGGGGTCGCGGCAGTCACAGTAAATATGTAGCTACCAGGTGTGGTGCCGAGAATTCCGCCACCGCCGCCACCTCCACCGCTACCCGCGCTGCCACATCCAACGAGACCGCCGACAATTACCATGACGAAAATGAAGTTTAACCAGAAGCGCCGCCTGCGCCCTTGCGCCCGGATTCCAAATACGACTATGCCGAGCAGCGCTGCTCCACCCTGAGCCGCGAGCCACCTTGTTGGATTCGGCGAGGGAAAGAGGAACGCGCTCGAACTCGCAGCGGTAGAACTGATGGTCATGGAGGCGGTCATCGCGCTTGTACCTGCGATGTTGACGGGGGACGGAATACTGCAACCGGGAAGATACTTCGCCGCGGGTGGGGAGGCCGAGAGCGCACAAGTGAAACTGACCGCGCCGGTAAATCCACCGAGGGGCGTGACCGTCACGATTGAAGTGTTCCCCGTCGTTGAACCGGGAACCGCGATGGTAACGGGAGTTCCGCTAACGTTGAATGGAACCGTCTCGGTTGCCAAAGAGTCGCCATCGTAGGAGACCTCAAAAGTGATATTGCCGGGATTGAAAAGGTGGCCGTCCCCGGTGAAGCTCGCCGAGCCATTTACGAGCGCCGCTGCGCCACTAAAGGAAGACTCCTCGCCGTAGCCATGGAATCTCGCGATTCCGGTCGGAGCCGGTAAGCCCGCAGCACCGGAAACGGTGACCGTGAGGGTGAAGGACTGCGCTTCATTAAAAGGATTTGGATTGAGGATGGCGGACACGTTGGCGGGTTGCTGGACCGTGATATTGATGGCAGAAGATGTGGCCGGATTGCAGTTGGCGTCGCCATTGTAGGTCGCGGTGACGGAGTCGATGCCCAGCGGCAAAGCGGTGGTGTTAAGGATGGCAGCCCCGACGTGAGGATCGAAGGGATCCGCGTCGAGGGAAGCTATGCCCAGCACGGTGGAGCCGAAGTAGAACGTGGCGGTACCGGTGGGAGGCGGAGCAGTATTGGAGGCCACGACGAGCACGGTGAGCGCTGTGGTTGAGCCCACTGCAATGCGGGTTGCGCTCGCGGAAAGGTTTACCGTGGGCACCACCTTGATGATCGTAAAGGTGAGGGCCGTAGTGCTCGAAGATGCGTTGAAGCTCGCGTCGCCCGAGTAGCTGGCACTTAGACTGTGCGTTCCGGCTGGGAATCCACTGCTGGGGACCCATTCAGCGACACCGTTGGAGGTGAGATTGACAGGGCCGGAACTGGTCGTGCCAGTGCTCGCCGTATCGACAAAGCTGGCGGTTCCCGTTGCGATGCCATCCGTCGAGCCTGGCGCGGCATTGACACCCGTGGGTTGGGCATCGATGGTGATGTAGGAGCCGTAAGCGTAGCTGCCGCCGTTGGAAAGACTGACGAATAAAAGGCTGTTGTAGTTGAAGTAGCTGCCAAAGGCTCGGCGCGAACGTAGTATCGCCGGCATATTTCGCGGCAACGCTGTATTGCCCGCCGGGAAAGTCCTTGAAACTGCTCGACACCGTGCCGCTCTCGAGCGGGAGTTCGCCCAAGCCGGTATTGACGGATGGGCTGGCGGTCGTGACGAGGCCAACATTGCCAGAAGGCGTGCCGCCATTACCAGCCACATCGATGCTGACGGTGACCGGAGTCCCGTGGGTAAAACTCGTCTGGCTGATGTTCAGCGTGGTGGTTGTGGGCGTGAAGTGCAGCGAAGTCCAATACTCCAGCAGCAAAGCGGCGTCGAAGCTGCCGAGGCCTGTGGCCTGATCATAGCCTGCAGCCGCGTAGTATTGCCCGAGAGTGTAAAAACCTTTTGTGTTGTCGTTGAGAGTGCTGAACGCGCAGGAGGGCGTGCCCTGCTGGCAGGGCACGTTGTTGCTGCCGACCGTGATGTCATGGAATACCGAGGGATGCTGTGCCGCCAGCGGATAGAGTGTGAAGTTGGCTTGGCCCTGGGGCCCGTATTTCTGGTTGATGAGGGCCATAATGCCGGCCATGGCGGGGGAAGAGGCGGACGTGCCGCCGACACCCACTATCCTTACGTCCCCCTCTGCCGGGATGCAATCGTCGGAAAAGGCGCAAATGGGATAGAAGCTGTAGTTCGCACCGGCGGCGGCGAACAGCGAGACATCGGGAAGGTCACGTGCGCCGTCGGCGGGCACGCCACTGCCTGTTTGCCAGGCTGGCTTGGGATAGCCGCTAGAGCAAGAGGCGAACGAGCCGTTGGAGGCATCGACGCCCGAAGTACAACTGCTGGCTCCACCGCTGCCGGCAACGATGGTGGGGCTGTTCGAGCTAAAGACTCCTCGAGTCGAAAGGTTCAAGCCAAAGGCGTGGTTCCAAGGTTGCTCGGGAATAGGCAGGAGGAGCGAGTTGGCTGGCAGCCCAGATGGCGTCAGGTTCCAGAAGCTCGCAAGCTGAGCGTTCTGTGCAGCAGTCGTGCCGTTAAAGGTGCTGTAGAAGAAGTCGGTCCCCCCGACAGAAATGTTCCAAGGAGTGGAGGAGAAACCGTTCACGGCAAGCCCTTGCTGCGCGACCTGTGGGATGTCGAAGTTGTCGCAGCCCGCTGATCCGCCGTCCCCGGCAGAGACGAAGGACGTCTGTCCTTGCGCAGCGGCCTGCTCCCATACAGCGGCCCAGAATTGGTTCCCGGCTGAACCAAGAACTTGTTCACAGTTACCGTAGCTGGTACTGAGAACGGCGGCCTCGTCGTCGTCGACTGCCCGCAAGGCAGAGAGATTTAGACCGGATTGCAGAGAGCTGTCGGCGGCAGTGTAGAGATTGATTGTGGCGCCCGGAGCAACTGCGCCGGCAAGTTCAACATCAAGGTAGGATTCGAGAGCAGCCCCATTCAGACCGGGATCTTGGCCGTCGATGACGACGTTGAGTGCCTTGGCGGGCAGACCAAAAAGGGCGCGATACGCGGCAACGACCTCAGGATCGACGTTCGAGGCGCCAATAATGCCGATGGTCACGCCGGTGCCATTGGTGTCTGCGTTATAGAGGGAATTCAGGTCGTACTGGACAGCGAAATCACCCGGAGCAAGGGCCAATGCTGAACCTGCAAGCGTCCACTGCGGCTTCACCTGATGTGTGCTCGGTTCATATGTGGCTCTGCCAAGCATTGCGCTGTACGACTTCGGCTTGAAATCGTTCATCGAGGTAATGCCCGCAACGACCGGCGCGAGCGCGGCGGGAATTTGTGGGTCGCGGTCGTTGGCGTGGTGCTCTTCGCCCAGGACGAAGTAGGTGTGGATTTCCGTCTGGAAGGCCCCGCGGATTTGTCCGGCGCTGCCAGAGAATTCGATGGCGGTTTTGCCTTTGCTGACGTGGGCTACGGAAAAGCCATGCGACTGGAGCCAGGCGATCACGGCAGCAACGTCGGAGTCAGCCGAGCCGTAAAGCCTGCCGAACTGCTCCGGCGTGAGCCACTTGTGATAGCTGAGGCTGCCAGGACTGTGGGCATCCTCAATAAACTGGCGAAGCGCTGTCTCCTGCTCGGGAGAGCGCTTGAGGAGCAAGAGCA
The DNA here is from genome assembly GCA_003224515.1 of Acidobacteriota bacterium. Lineage (GTDB taxonomy): Bacteria > Acidobacteriota > Terriglobia > Acidiferrales > UBA7541 > Acidiferrum. The sequence continues at coordinate 1,852 of QHZC01000432.1, read as the reverse complement.
TGCGCTCAGCGGGAAACGAATCAACAACCGCACCGTGATCGTAGCGGGGCTGGGCCAGCGGATGTGTGTTGCCTCTCAGGGTAACGCGTTGGCTGTTATCGATGGGCAGCCTTGGGGAAGTGACGGACAGCGATTGGCCGAGCCCGACGCTGCTGGTCATGGCAGCCAATACCGCCAGGAAACCAAGTGACCAAAAACGCCCAAAGGCTCCGGACACTATGGACCTCCTCACCCAAAACGCGCCGCGATCCAATTACCTACTTTATGAGTAAAACATAAGACCATGTCTAATCCTTTTCTTTCCCGATAAAATGTTCCGGGCTACAACCCTCGAAACCGGCAACGGTCAGGTGTGGCCGGCACCTGGTATGCGTCTACGCGAACCATACCCCCTCTCGGCACGAAAATTTCTCAAGGTTTACTTGGGGTTCGTCGCCAAGTTCCTCCGATGCAGGTGATAGAGGGCTAGATTGACAATTGTACCTTGTGGCCCAGCCGTCCAGCGCAATTTAATAGAATCTCGGCTTCCCACTCTGGGCGCGTTGGATTCTTCGGATGTGTCAGATCAGAAGGGATTCTCCCCAAAAGATCGAGGAACACCGCCGCGGAGTGTTTATACGCCGGAACCGGCTCGCGGAACGCCACGTTTCCCAAGTGCTGTAGCGCATCCGACAGCTCGTAATACGCAGGATCACCCGTTTCCCAGAGCCGGTCGCGCTCCGCAAATTTTTCCGGCGCGAATGTCGCCAGTCCCAGCAGATAGTCGGAACCGTACTCAATCATGTTGATACCAAGATCGTTTCCTGTGTAGATGCTGAAATCCCGCCGGTGCGCGTCGCGGAGGGCGAGCCGCTCTAATTCGATCATCCGGTCGAGCGAAGAATGTTTCATTCCTTTAACTTCCGGAATGTCCATCAATCGCCGGAAAGTTTCTTCATCAAAGATTTCGCCGTTCGGCGCGAACATCTGTCCCAGTTCGAAGGCCAGCACGTGCGCGTATCCCCGGCACACTGCTCTATAAGCCGCCGCTTTCTCGGCGGCAGATTTCCCGTGCAGTCGGCTGGTTTGAAACAGAATTGGAATTCCGCCATGTGCGGCAATGGCGTCCATCTGCCTTCGGTAGAGTTCGACGACGTCCCCCGGCTGCCCTTCGATATAGGCGCCGCCTACAAATTGCACATCTTTGCCCAATGCTTCCCGGGTCCAGCGCAGCACGTCAAGTTTTTCCGTCGCGCTCAGATAATTAACGTAGCCGGTGTCCATGTTCACGGCATTCATCAATCCGGCGCGATGCGTGGCGCGCAGATGATTTTGAAAAGCTTCGACGGCAATTCGCCCATCCGCTTCAAATGGCAGAAGCGCCGCCGCGATGCCCTGGACCTTGCGGCCAAGTTGTTGCCGTTGGTTGATGGATCCGATTTTCATCACTTTGCCTTCGCAATCTTCAGCTGCTCCGCCAGTGCGGAACTCTTGTAGTAGCTGTCCAGCGGATAGCAACCCGAGGGTAGTCCCTTCCGCGGCGCGGTTGTGCAATCGCTGAACGTTCGACAAATTCGTTTGTGCTGAATCTTATTTCCTTCCGTGGCATCCCACAACAACTCCGGATAGGTCAATGACATGCGTCCTAACCCGACCAAATCCACCCACCCCTCGCGCACCGCAGCTTGCGCCACGTGGGGCAGAAAATCCTGCAAGTAACTGTAAGCCGTTCCCACAAGGATCAGGTTCGGAAAGAGCCGCTTCAATTGCTCTGTGACTTTCATCTGCAGCGCCACGCCAATCAGAGGGTCTTCCGGAGGCTGATATCCATCCGATGGCGGATAGAGCGCGGGCCGCTGAATATGCGGATTGT
>QHZC01000431.1 GCA_003224515.1 Acidobacteriota bacterium | reverse complement strand
GGGAAACGGCGCGCACTCATGACCACCTGGACAACCGTTATCTTGTCTGTCATCTATAGGTTAACTCGGAGTACTGCCGGGAGAAAGGACGCAAATTCAACAAGCAAGATGGTACAGCCCGAAGTGCATTTTCGGCGTCGGATTTTGATGCCGGGAACCCCTTTCCGATGGGACAATCCCAAACACAGCACCACGGCTCGGAATGGGACGGAGGGCATGAAGAAACGGACTTGGATCGGCTGGGCGGCAGTTGTCGTCGCTCTGGGCGCGGCTACGTTTTTCCTGTATTGCAAATGGGGCGTAAAGAAAGGCGCTCGACGCGAGGAGGCGCTGGCGCTGATGCCCACGGACGCGAGCGCGGTGCTTTTTGCGGATTTCGACGAACTCCGGCAAGCCCCCCTCATCCGGAAACTCTACGCCTGGACGCCAAAACCGCAAGCGGAGGCGGATTACGCGCAGTTTGTCAAAGAAACCGGATTCGATTACGAGCGGGACCTTGATCGCATCGCCATCGCGATGGGGAAACGCGGGCAAGACTCAACTTTATTTTCAATTCTGGATGGAAAATTCGACCGGCAAAAAATCTCCGCCTATGCATGGAAAACCAGTTCGGCCATAGAAACGGGTGGACGCGAGATTTTTTCCGTGCCGGTCAGTGGAACAGCAAAAAAAATTTCTCTTACGTTCCTGAGGAATGATCGAATCGCGGTGACCGATGATGCGAATCTTGCTTTTTTACTGGACGCGAAAAAACGGGCTGAGGACGCTGCGGACTGGCGCGCGCGATTCGAACGTCTGGCAGGCTCGCCGGTATTTGCCGTGATCCGGCAAGACGCCCGAGTTGGCACCGCGCTGGCGGCACAGGCTCCCAGCGGTCTTCGCTCCCCGCAGCTCTCCACGTTGCTCGATCAATTGCAGTGGATCACCCTGGCTGGAAAACCGGAGAACGACCGGCTGCGCGTGGTCGCCGAAGGAGAATGCACGGCGGAGGCGCGGGCGCAGCAACTCGTGGACCTGATGAATGGCGTGGTCATTCTGGCACAGTTGGGACTCAATGATGCCAAGACCAGGCAGCAATTGGACCCGGCGGCGCGCCAGGCTTACCTGGAACTTTTGAAGAGCGCGGATGTCTCCAAAATCGACCGCGGAGACAGCCAATCGGTCCGGCTGGTATTCGAAATCACGCCGCAATTTCTGGAGACCGCACCCAGGGCGCCACCAGTCATGCCGGACTCCGTACCAAGCAAACCGCGCCCAGGCAAAGCGGCGACACCCAGGAAAGGCCGCACGTAATGAGACAGTTGAGAGAATCCGCGCTTGACATGCCCTCAAACAAGAAGCGCACGCTCAAAAAGAATTGCCGGGCCGCGGCCCGCCGCTAGGGGATCCGCGAAATTTCAATAAAGGATTAGTCGCCCGCAGGAGTGGACTTCATATAGCGCCAGGGATTGATGGGCGCGTTGTTCATCCGGACCTCGTAGTGAACGTGCGGACCAGTTGAGCGGCCGCTGATGCCCGTATAGCCAAGCACCTCGCCACGTTTGACGCGTGCCCCGGCGACGGCCGAGAACGCGGAAAGGTGTGCGTACCAGGTGGTGATTCCAAAACCATGATCGATGACCACCAGGCGGCCGTAGCCTGCATGATTCTCGGAGATGGTGATGATTCCATCCGCAGTGGCGTGAACCGGAGCGCCATAGTCAGAAGCCACATCCACACCGGTGTGGAATGCGCCTTCGCCGCTGAAGGGATCCAAGCGCTCGCCGAAGCTATCGGTAATGTGCGAGAGCAAATGGAGCCCGCTGCTGGAGATGGCGATCACCGCGGCATTGCGCTTTAAGAAAGTGTACTGCTCGATGGAGCGGTCGAAAGCATCCTGGGCATCCACGGGATTGTCGCTCTGATCAAAAGCCGCCGGATGATAGCGGAGCACCCCGTAAGTCATGGCTACTTCCGTCGCCAGGGCTTGTAGAGAATCAAGGCGCTGATTGGTGTCGTTGACGGTGCTTTAGAGTTGCTGATACTGCTTCTTGAGGGTTTCCTGATCGTGGCGCAGGGCGTTGTAGTTGCCAACTTTCCAAAGCAGTCGCGAATAGGAGCCCACCGCTACCGTCACGCTGATAGCGCCAATCAACGCCAGCACGGCGATACCGTGCAACACATAAGCGGGCACGATGACCTTCCGGAGCTTGCCCGGAGTTGACGCGATAAAGAATGTGTAGCTCTTACCCCTCATGAATACCGGGCCCCTCAGGCCTTTGCTTTTGACGTTTGCGGGCGATTTACCCAGGTACCCGCTGGAACCTGAACCTGAACCAGAATCTGAACCGTGAGCCTTGGTCCGCGACCTTCGACATACTAAATTCTGTAAAGTTGGACGTCAACCCTGTATTTAGGGCTCTGAAGGACAGGCTGTTGAAACCTGCTCCCTGCACTAAAGGACAGGGGAGTAGGAGAGGGTGCGGAAATCCGCCCGAGTTCGAACGCCGAAGTTGCAAAAGACCGGGGTGGAGGATCAAGGGCTATACTACCGCCCGCAAATAGATTGGAGTCTTCTGGAGAACCCGATGCCGCGGAAACACCAGAACGAAGATTCTATCTTGAGGAAGATTAGGGACAGCTCTCGATCATCGGGGGGCCGTGGAGCCGGACAATCCGTCTCCCTGGGAATCGGCGATGACGCGGCGCTCTTCGGACCGAAGCCCGGCCACGAGATCATCCTAACATGCGACTGGTTCCTGGAAGGGACACACTTCCTGCGGAAGGAGCACCCGCCGGATGCGGTGGGTTGGAAGTGCCTGGCCAGAGCGGTAAGTGATGTAGCGGCGATGGGGGGTACGCCCCGCTGCTTCCTGTTGAGCCTCGCTCTGCCCGAAACGCTCACCGGCCGGTGGCTGGATCTGTTTCTCGGGGGCTTGCGGCGCGCTTCTCGTAAGTTTCAGTGTGCGCTAGCAGGGGGAGACACGACACGGCGAAGGGACATTCTTATCAATATAACCGTCTTGGG
>QHZC01000429.1 GCA_003224515.1 Acidobacteriota bacterium | reverse complement strand
CCTGACGCGGCTTCCACCTAGTTCCCTTACTGTAATTCGTAAACTGAGGCTAGGTACCAATAGCTTTCGTTCACGTGGACGTGCCCCAAATAGGTGGCCAGCTTGGGAAGTTCTCGTTCGACATCGAGCCCGGTGTGATACCAGTGGATCAGTGTGCGGACAGCAAATCGGTGTCGGAGGTCATGCAGACGTGGGCCGCGACCGTGATACTTGGCCGGTACGCGCAGGCCGAGTTGTTGGCACAGCTTAGCAAAGGTGTATCGAGCCGTCCCGCCAGTAATCCGGCTCCCACGCTCGGAGATGAAAAAGGCCTGAGTTGGTGGTGCGGGAAAGAGGCGACTTCGGGCCTCGGCATACTTTTTCAATGCGTCTACCGTGGAGGGATGAACCACCACGTAGCGGGATTTTCCAAACTTCGTCCGCTGGACATGAAGGACTCCACGATCGAAGTCGACATCCGGTTGGTCCAGGCTGAGGGCTTCGTTCACTCGCATCCCCGTTGCCACCAGCAGACCGAAGAGGGTCGTAAACGTGCACCAGCGGAGTCCCTTGCGAGACGAAAGTTGTTGGGTATGGCGAAGTAGTCTCTCGATCTCCTCGTCGCTATAGATGTGAGGAGGCTTACGTCGGCGACGATGAGGGAGAAGCCCGGCCGGGGGAATCTCAGTGCGAGGTTCGGTGGCGCTGTACCAGATGGCGAAGCGCCGGACTCTGCCCAAACGCCAAGCCCATTGAGCAGGGTGGGCCTTGGCAGGCTGGGTGGCCCAGCGAAGTGCCAGTTCCGTGGTGATGTACGATGCACCTTGGGCTCGGAGAAACGCCACAAAATTCCATAAAGCACTTCCCTGTTGCTGGAGTCGAAAGCCAAGACTGCGGCGAACTCTGAGGTAGTCTTTCAATGCCTGTTCAAGGTTCACTGTGCACCTCCTATTGGCCAGGGGTGAGCCAGTGAGCGCAGGCCATCGAAGTCGACCTTGGCGTAGATTTCCGTGGTGCTGGGGTCTCGATGCCGGAGAACTTCTCCGATTTCCTCTATCGTTGCCCCAGAGCGAAGCAGGGAAGTTGCCAGACTATGACGAAACAAGTGGGCTCCCTTAGCAGGGGGATCTAAGCCCGCGCGGACGAGTGCACGGCGAACGATCGTCGACACTGTGCAAGAGCGGACAAAGCTACGGCGTGGCGCCCTCGTGCACACGAATACCCGACGCGTTGGGCAGGCAGGACGGTCTTGCCGCAGGTAGGATGCCAGGGCCTCGCCTACATCTGCAGGCAGGGGCATCCGATCATGAAGCATCCCCTTGCCCCGTATGAGGATTTCGCCGGCTCTCCAGTTGATGTCCTCGAGCTGGAGAGCAACTATCTCACCGGCACGGAGACCGAGACGGGCAAGCAAGAGAAGCATGGCATAATCGCGGCGGCCGATCGCCGTGTTGCAGTTGCAGGCTTTGAGCACGCGTTCGACTTCCTCCGGAGTCACGTACTTGGGCACGGTGGACAGCCGCCGATCCGCCACGGTGGGTACACAGGCGGCCAAGTTGGCTTGCAGCTCCCCCTTCTGAAACAGGTACCGGAAGAAGGAGCGAAAAGCCGTGGTCATGATCTGTGCTGTTCCGACACTCATGTCGCGGCCATGCCGCAGAACAAAATCTGAAATGTCGGAAGCTTTTATTTCTTTAAGAAGGAACGACCCCTCTGAGAAGCGCTCGACGAGGAACTTACGAGCAAAAGACACGTAGTTGAAGATCGTGGCTGAGCCGAGCCTGCGCTCCGAAAACAAGTGCTGTTCGTAGTGACCCAAAATGCCAGCCAAAGGTGACTGGTCAGGGATCAGCTTTTGATCGGAAACAACGCCCTGCTTTCGGAGATGAGCGAGAAACTGCTGGAGGGTTTTTGAATCGCCCCTGTGCATCTGCTGGATGCGCTGCTTGTGTTTGACAAAAGCCGCCAGCAAATGCTCTTCAAGATGGCTCTTAGGTACCAGCCCCTCTCGCTTGAGCCAAAGCCCCAAATCCGCAAGCAACCCTAATTTCGAACACATGGCCCTGCCTCGATAGCCAGCCTCCCTTAACACTGTTGCAAACAACCGAAGATGGAACTCTAACGGGTTGCCTCGAATGCGTTTCTCTCCCGGCACAGAACTTCCCCTCATAGGTCCTCCTCATTCCTGGAGTTACCGCCAGGCCAGAGAAGACCGCCGGATTATGCCGATTGCAATTCGCGGCTAGAGCGTGGAACCCGACGCTAATGAGGAAGTTGAGAAGACTGACTTGCCAGTAGTCGGCATAATCGGGGAGTCGGCATGTTCCTTATAATGCCGCGCGCGGCATTACAAGGAAAGCATTTCGATTGCGGTGATGAATGGCGCAGGAAAGATTGTGATGGAATGCGTCATCGAGACGAAAGCGAGCATGATTCTGCAGTTTATCGATGGGCTGCGCGGAGACTTGCAGGTCACGTTTGAAGAAGGAACCTCGGCGGCCTGGTTGTACGACTTGCTGAGACCGCACGTGACGAAATTAGTGGTGTGCGATCCGCGGAAGAATGCCTCCATGAGGGAAGGCAACCAGAGTGACAAGATCGACGCCCGCCGGTTGGCCGAGCTGCTGCGCCTCAACCATCTCAACCCCCGTTTATCACGGTGAACACGGCCTACGAAGCCTGAAGGAACTGGTGCGCAGTTATCTGACCATCACCAAAGATCTCGGACGGGTCATGTCGCTGATGAAGGCCATCTATCGCAGTTGAGCCATTCCTTGTACCCGCAAGCAGGTCTATGCACCGCGCCATCGTGCCGAGTGGCTCGGGAAGATCGGCGAAGCGGGAGTGCGCCGGGGGGCGGAGTTTTACTATCAACAACTCGATGCGCTGCGGATGGTGCGTCAGGAAGTGCGGCGGGAGCTGTTGGCGGAGGGCAAGAAACACCAGGCCTGGAAACGGCTTTGCCAGATTCCCGCGATCGGTCCGATCCGGTCCGCCGTACTGCTTGGCATTCTGCAGACCCCGCACCGTTTCCGCACCAAGAGGCAACTGTGGACGTACAGCGGATTTGGCATCGAGGCCCAAAGCAGCGCCGATCACCGCCGTGTCGACGGGCAGAGATTGGCCGCTAATGCCGACCATCCAGCGCTTTGGGTTATGAAGCCAAAGAAAAAGAGCCAAGGACGGCTGCTTATTATCGTGTTGCATTTGGAAGTGCAGATCGTCAGGATGGCCTCAGCTTAGGCCACGGAAGAAGGTGGTCAGGTCCCCCGCGATCGCCGCTGGTTCCTCAGCCGGGGCGAAGTGCCCGCCGTGCGGAAAGACTGTCCAGCGCTGGATGTTGTACACGCGCTCCAGATACGAACGCGGCGGCTCGCCCTCGGGAACGGTCTGGTGCGCGAAGACACCAAACGCCGTGGGCGTGCTGACGTGGGTAGGATCGACCGGGTGCCAGCGATTGTCCCAATAGTCGCGCATTGACGAAGTAATGGTCTGCGTGACCC
>QHZC01000008.1 GCA_003224515.1 Acidobacteriota bacterium | reverse complement strand
TACCTCTGCGTATGCCGCTTGACGCAGGCGAGACCGGGCCGTTATGGTTTTTGGCACGATACCGGGGCGCGATAATCAGGTTGAGGGGGAACCATGTCAACGAAATGGACCATGCGCGGTACGTTGTTGGGGGCTTGTAGCTGTGACTGGGGATGTCCTTGCAGTTTTGACGCACGTCCAACGCAGGGGTTCTGCGACGGGGCTTATCTTTGGCATGTGGACAAAGGAAAATTCGGGGATGTTTCGCTCGAGGGGCTCTCGTTTGCGTGGATCGGCAAAGCGCCGGGGCCGATGCATGAAGGAAACGTGACCTGGCTCGTCGTGGTGGACGAAAAGGCAAACGCCGCGCAGCGCAAGGCTCTGGACACACTCTGGGCGGGCAAGTCGGGAGGGCCATGGGTGATTTTCATGGCGGTGGCTTCGAGATGCGAAGGGCCGCGTTACGCGCCGTTCGAGTTACAGCTCGATGGGATTAAGAGCAAAGCACGAGGCGGCGGGATCATCGAGTACCAGCTCGGTCCGATTCTCAATCCGGTGACGCACGAACCGGAGGAGATTCATGTAGATAAGCCGACTGGGTTCACGTCCAAGCGGCTGACCATGGGCGCTTCGCGTGTGTTTCGCGTGAAGTCCGAAGTGCTGAGTTACGACCACAGCGGGAAGTACGCGGAGTTCTCGAAATTCGATTATTCAGGCGAGGCGCTGGCCTGAACACCGCTTAGGACCGAGGACGCCGAGGATAAGCCAGATGCGGGAATTGAAGCCATGAAACTCTTTGCCCTTTCTGTGCTTCTCTTCGTTTCTGGCTGTCAAAAGTCGTCCGCGCCCATTCCGCCTGTGGATGCACTGTCGGTTCGCAGCCCGACTGCTACCGAGGTTTTTAATCGCAGTTCGGTGTGACGTCGCTCGCCGGGATCTGGAGCCGGACGTACTGCGGCGCGTGTTCGGCCGGTAGCGACGGGTGGGTGGTCGCTGGAAGCGGTGAAAGCTCAACTCAGTTGCCCTGAAAAGCGCGTGTGAACAGAGCTTTTGAGCAGTGGATGGCCGAATGTCTTCTGGGCTCAACAAGTTTTTTCTGCTTTTTATTGTCGCGGGTTCGTGCGCGTCTTTCACCTCGCTCGCAGCCGCGCAACGGGATTCCGGCGCGCAAGCTTTGCAAGTTCAGCAGGCCGCGCCGGCAAATTCGGCCGTTTATCCTCTCGAAGGAATTGTCGTTAACGCTGTCACTGGCGATCCCATTCGGAATGCGCTGGTGCGGATCTCCATACACGCCGGGAGTAGCTCTCTGCTCACCGGACCAGACGGCAAATTCCATTTCGACAATGTTTCTCAGGGCGAGCACGGGATCAACATACGAAAGCCGGGATACTTCACCGAACAGGACCTTAACGGGGCGGTTGTGGCGCGCGTCGAGGTCGGCCCCGACCTGCCGCCCGTCGTGCTCAAGCTGATCCCGGAAGGGGTGATCTTCGGGCGAATCACCGATGCCCAAGGCCGGCCAGCCGAAGAGGTGCCGGTGAAAGTGCTTTACGGCAACATCGTGGATGGCAGGGCGAATTGGCAACAGCAGTTCGGAACGCAGACAAATAGCGAGGGTGAATTCCGCATTTTCGAGCTTCGGCCGTTCACGTATTACCTTGACGCGGGAAGATTCACGGCCACGTTCTATCCCGGAGTTCGCGATGTCGCGTCCGCCACTCCGATCAGCGTCGTGCCGGGCCAGCAAATTCAGGCCGATTTTCGGCTCCAGCCGGCAGTCTTTTACCAAATATCTGGCACCTTGTCGGGCTTGCCTCCGGGAACGAGCGCGACGGTGGAGATGATTAGCCCGAATTTCGGAGGACCGCACACGGGTTTTCCTCTGCACGAGAACGGAAGCTTTACACAAGCTGTGTCGGCCGGTCGCTACTTGCTTCGAGCCAAGGCTGCAACAAGCAACGGGGAATTGGCCGCCAGCGTTTCCCTGGACGTGAACTCGGACATCACGGGCATGCGCCTCGTACTTAGCCCCATGGCGATGATTCCGGTGAATTTCGTGGTCGAACCGACGCGTGCTCCTCGTGCGGATTTCTCTAAAGTGGAGTTGCCTCCAGTGAAAGTTGGGCTCGCAGCGACTGCGTATCCTGGCGCAGAGCGGTGGAGCGAAATGAGGCCAGGCGGCCCGGCGCAAGCCCTGTTTGCGATTCCGAGTGTCGAACCGGGAACTTACCGCCTGAAGATAAGGTCAAGCGGGCCGTGGTACGCCGCCGCAGTGAGGCGGGGCAGCACCGACCTCTTGACTCAGGATCTCGTCGTGGACGGGGGCGGGGCAGGAGAGCCGATCGAGATCACGCTGCGCGACGATTTTGCCAGCGTGCGGGGAACCGTCACTTCGGAAGGTCAACCTGGTGTGGCGAGCGTATTGCTGATGCCCGAGCTCGCAGAGGAGCAAGCCATAACCATTCCTGTCGATGCGGCGGGTCATTTTCAAATGGATTCTGTGCCGCCGGGCCAATACACGGCGTTTGCCTTTGACCGCACCGCTAATCTCGAATATCGAAATCCGGAGGCAATGCGGCCCTATGCGAATGACGCGCAGGTGGTGCGCCTCTCGCCGGGCGGAGAGGCCAGCGTGAATCTGCCATTGCAAAGGCGGCAGGAGTACTAACGTGCTGACGCGAAGCGCCTGGATTCTTTTTTCGTTACTGGCCATGTGGCAGCAAAGACCTCGGTCCGGCGTGCCCACGGCAGCACAGGAATTTCGCATCGGCGGGATTGTCCAGGATGGCACCAGCGGGCTTCCGCTCGAAGGAGCGGATGTATGGATCGAGCGGTCAGGGCCGGATGCGCGGGAGGACATCGTCCCTGTGACCACGCCGGCGGGAGGCCACTTCGCGTTCGAGCACGTCGTCGCGGGCAAATACGTGCTGTCGGCGAGACGCCATGGGTACGCGCGGCAAAAGTACGAGCAACACGAAGGTTTCTCAACGGCGATCGTGGTCGGCCCCCAGCGCGATTCGGAACACATCGTTTTCGCGCTGTTTCCCGAAGCTGTCATTGCTGGCCAGGTGATCGATGATTTTGGGGAGCCAGTTCGCCGGGCCAAGGTGATGCTGTATGTCGAAGACCGCACCGATGGACGAACGTGGGTTCATCGGTCCAGTGAAAGTGGAATCGAGGATTACCGCACCGACGATCAGGGCCGTTATCGATTCGGCGGATTGCAGAAGGGCCGCTACTACGTGGCGGTATCGGCGCGTCCCTGGTATGCGCAGAATATAACCGCCGAGTCCATGGCCGGCGGCCCGGCGCCGGATCCCACCGCTCTGCGGGAGGTGGTGGAGGTGGAACAGAACGAAAGCCTCGATGTCGTTTATCCTCTCACCTTCTATGCCGGGACGACCGATTCTGCGCGGGCGAGCACCATCAGCCTCGAGCCGGGTGAGATGGTGACCGCGGATGTTTCGCTCGCGGCTGTGCCGGCTCTTCATCTGCGGCTTACAGCGCCGGGACTCGATCTATCTCAGCCAATCAATGTGAGTGTGGGGCTCTCCGGGTTTGGCTTGCCGGCAGCTTTTGCTGAAACTCCGCTGGCGTGGCAAGACATCGAATCGATCGGGATCGTGGGAGTGCCGCCCGGCGAAATCCACATCAACGCGCAGTCTGTCGGTGACACCAAGACGCCGCTTCTCTTCAACGAGACGCTGAATGCCAGCCAGGGCATGGAGATCAATCTGAATCATCAAGCGCGCGGCGTTCCCGTCAGCGGCATTGCAAAAATTCCCCAAGGCGCGCACTTGCCGGAGCGAAGCAGCTTCTTTCTGCGCGAAGTCGAAACGGGCAGATTTTCGCAGGCCCAAATCAAACCGGACGGGAGCTTTGATTTCGGAGATGGGGTCATCCCAGGAAAATATGTCCCAGCACTCTCGTTCGCCGGCTTATCCAATTGGTATGTGAGTGAGGTTCAAGCTGATGGCGCGGAAGTTTCGGGACGAGTCGTGGACTTGCAAGCGGTAAACCCGGTTCGGCTGACCTTGAGTCTTTCGGACGCCGTGGGGCGAGTGGAAGGCGTTGCGCTGAAAGATGGCAAAGGCATTGACGGAATTATGGTCCTACTCGTATCCAAGGAGCTTTTATCAAATGAAGTGGCTGGCAGGGGGAGCGTGCTTGACCGCAACCAGAGCGATAGCGACGGAAGCTTTGCTTTCGCCGATATGCCCCCGGGCGACTACACAGTCTTGGCGATTCAAAATGGCTGGGACGAAGACTGGGGCGATCCTTCAGTTTTGCAGGGGTGGCTGGGGGACGGCATAGCCGTAAGAGTTGTCCCGAATGGCAAAGTCAGCGTTCGCGTCAACGTGCAGTGAAAGCTGAGGATACCGGCAGCCCAAACCCCGAGTTTTGCGAAACCCACCCTCGCACGATCCAGCCGCCGACACCGAAGGTAAGCCAGATGCTAGAATTGCGGCGTATGAAAGTGGTAGCCCTTTCAGCGCTTCTCTTCTTCTTTGGCTGTCAAAAGTCGTCGTCACCCATTCCAGTCGTAAATGCAAATGCACCCTCATTTCGCAGCCCGACTGCTACTGAGGTCTTTAATTTGAGATCGAAATGCGCTGAGCTCGGCGAGAAGATCATGAAGAACACAGTTATCGGCGATGAGCTGAAGAAAGAACAACTGTCGCACTACGAGCCGAAAACGAATCGCTGTTACGTTCGGCTGACTGTCTGGAAGGCCAACCTCGGCAAGGGGGACGAATATTTTCAACAGTATTTGTTTGACGGACAGACTGGCCAAGTGCTGGCTGCGATACGTCGTGAACATGGAGTAAGATCCGGCGATATTTATAGCGATCCCTCTCCTTCACAAGGTAATTCTGATGAGATGTATCTCGATGCGTCCATTTTTATCAGCCAAATGATGGCATATGACAGGCAGCAATAGATCAGACGGAAGTCGACTCTGTACGCTCAATCCTTTTCCGTGGCTCAGCCGGATTCGAGCGATCGTCTGCTCAAGCAAGTCAGCCTGTTGAGGAAGGACGGCGGCCACATCCTGAGAAGCATTCTTGTACGATGTCTTCAGCAGTCGAACTTGATGCTGTCATGCGGTGCGCAAACCGATACACAACATCTTTATGAGAATGGAATGCGTCTCGGAACTCCGATTCGGTCATTCTAGATAATAATTTCCACCAGCATCCAAAAGGATTCGGCCTATCACCATTTAGTCCTGTTCGAGTATCTCACTCCGCTCGTTGCTCTAAACGATCGTTCGTAGAAGGCCCGTGCGCGTTCAAGATCGGACACCCATGCTCTGCCGCATGTTCGATTTGTGCTGCCGGAGTGGGCTTCACCCTGTATTTTAATTTTAGAAAAACTTGACAGATGCTGATCACAAGGGCACGCGCGTTCGCTACTATGCTGTTTGCAAAATAAAGAGTGACCGACGCTAGCGAGAGGTCGTCCACCCTCTTGGTCTTCCAGGATTTCAGAATCTGCGGCAGCATGAACGTCGTACCAACGGCCACTGCCGCATAACCGATCAGGAGGGTGAGCGTTTTCATAGTCAGTCTCTCTTGTAGCAGAATCGAGGACTGACCAATTGTCGCGCAGCGTCGAAACGAACAGCTTGCCCGCGCCCTCTTCGGGACAACTTCGGGACATTTGAGAAGTGGGAGTTGAGCGGCTTTCGGGGCGTAAGCGACTCCAACGAAGCCATTTAGTTTGGGAGTTCACGCTGCTTGCAAAGCAGAGAGGGGAAAACACTAAGTGCTTTTGCTGGTGTCGCTAACACGGAAAATCAGCGAAATTTTCGCTCTCTCAGTTGTCCCGAAGTTGTCCCGAACATCCCGGTATGAGATTTTCCGCGTTGCTGAGGTTCAATATGGAAAACGGCCCCCTCCGGGAGCAAGCGTCCGAAAGCCGGCGAGAGGATTTGAACCTCCGACCCCCTGGTCCCGAACTATCTGGATCGACCGTTTCCGTGGTGTCGCTTAGGTACGATTCTTTCTGTTCTTTCCCCTTCTCAATTGCACCGAAAGTGCACCGAGAATTGGGATGGGGACTGCTCTAACGAGATGTGGTGCCTAGGAGGCCCTGTTTGACCCTGTTCTCGGAGTGTTCTGTTCGCAGTTTCCTTCGCTTCAGCACTGCGATCTGCTGGCGAAGAGCCACGTTCTCAAGCAGTAGTCTGCGACGAGTGTCGACCCGACCACCGGTCAGCTGAACTAGTTGGTGATGCTGGCAGTCGTCCCGTCGAGTTTCGTGATCCTGATCGTGAACGGCTCGTTGTAAGACTTGGCCCGGTCCTGCAGGACGCTGAGAGCAACCTGCTCGCCCAGCAGAATCGAGTTCAGGGTTGAACTGCGGAAGTGAATGCCGGCGTGGATCCCGTGACCAAACGAGATGTTGAACGCCAGCTTGTTCAGTTCTCCGTTAACAGTCAGACTGTTGCGGTCCGCGCCCGTGTAGACGTCGAGCGAGCTGCCATCCAGTCTGGGCTCGCATACGTCCCGTCCCACGCTTGTGAGCAGCTGCCGGATGTTCTGGCTGCCGTCAAAGAAGAATTTCAGTGCCGTGATGCACGCGCCGCCGACCGCTCCGTGGCCCGTGGGGTCGCACGGGTGCGTCGGCGAACCCTCGGGGAATGCCTGGGGTAGCAAGAAGCTGCCATAGGTCGATTGGATGATGGGAAGCACGGCTGAAATCAGGACGTCTGGGTGCAGCGCCGATGAAGCTTGGGGAGCTGGTATAAGGTTGGTAAGGCGCGCTTGCACCAGGGCCCCATATTCCTCCGGCCGCATCCGCAGGTTAACGATCCACTTGTAGAACCAGGCGGCTTTCAGCGCTCGAGTGGCCACTTCCGCGAGCATGCTCGCGGCGTCCGGCCCGCCGAGGGTGGCGAAAGCTTTTTCCGTCCTCGAGCCAATATAGGGATTACCTGGGTTCAGTGGTGTGCCCATTTGCGTGAGCAAGAGGAAGGCGACGAAATACGCCTGGTAGAGCACGTCCGCGTGGGTATACGCGGCGAGGTCTCGACCGTCACGGATGGACCGAAATTGGTTGTCAAAGGCCAATCGGCGACCCGAGTCGCCGCCGTTTTGGACCAACTGGTACTCACTGACCGAGGTCATAAAGTCGCTCCCGCCGCCACCTACGGGAAGGAACGTCTGGTACTGCTGGCTGAGGGGCTGTACGCCGAGGAACGTGGGCTGGATCATGAACTGGGAGACGTACGGTCCTTGGACGTTGCCGTCGCCCACGAAGACCTGCCCGCGGAACAGATTCTGCGGTGTGACCGGGAACGGGTACTCGTTATTCGCGCTGCTTCGGAGGAATGACAGCCTGTTCATGTCCAGCACGGCCTGAACAACTGTCCCGTTGTTCGGGTAGTCGCTGAAGGGCACGTCGCGCAGCAGAGCCGCCCAGTAGTGCTCGACCTGCTCGGCCGCCGTCTGCGCGCTGGCGACGCTCGGCGATGGTGGTTCGACAGCGGCATGTGAGTCGCGGCCTTCCAAGTCGAATGCAAGTGAAACCTGTGGGCCATTCTCCCTCGAGTTGGGCCCTCCGCCGGGGGTCCCAACAATCATGCTTTCGAAGTCTATGAACCTCCCGCTCGTAAGAGCATTTCTTAGGCTGAGCCAGGAGGTACGGTTCGGCACGCCGAGGGCGTCGTGTACCAGGGCTTTACTGTAGTTGCCACTGAAATCCGCGAAGGTCCTCGCATCGCCATTGTCCGGTCGAACCCCAACGTTGATGTCCTCGGCTTGGGCCGTGCTCGTGCGGTAATCGAAGTTGGCAGCCTGGCGAGCCGTAGAGTCATAGCTCACCACCGACGCCTCAGCGACCGAGTGCCTTCCGCCGACCAGGGGTTCAAGTGGGATGGAGCCGACTGCCACAGCTGCCACACCGCCGACTTTGCCCAGGAAGGAGCGTCGGCTGGGATCCTCGGGATCCCTTGGTTGATCAGCGTTGGCTGCTAGCCGACGGCCCTTCTTGCTCGTAATGGACAGCTCTTCACGCTCCGTTTTGTCGGTTGGCTTTCTCTTCATGGCAGTCTACCTCCAGGACACGGTTAGTAATATCCCTCCAGCTTGGATCGCAGCCGGCGTGCTTCTACGAGCGCAATCGGATCGGTTCGCTCAACAAGGGTGACGCGACTGATCCGCGCCCACGGTGCCCTGGGCCAACAGTTCCCGGAAGGTCTACGCCATGAAGAACCGCGACGGGGGGGCCTTGACGAGAAGGAAGCTCACAGAGAAAGACACATAGACCCTCAGGTTTCATGAACACCCTCAGATTGACCTTCAATACAGAACTAACGTGGGCTTAACGGCGGGACAAACCGTTGGTGCTCCTCTTAGCGAGAACTGCGGAGTTTGGTAATCAGGTCTTTACCCGTATTTCGGGTCGGGTGCAGACCCTAGCCGCTGGACTTTATCAGAGCGGCGTCGAAAAACCCGGAGCGATGGACGAAGTAGGGTATCTGTCCTACGGGCCAGACGCCGCCAACGTGCTGTTCCATGTGGTCAACGTCCGACATTTGAAGAAGCGGCCCATGATTTTCACAACCAACAAGCCGCTGAACCAGTGAGGAAAGGTGCTACACGACGAGGACCTGGCCGCAGCCATCCTGGATCGCATCCTCGAACCAGGAAGGCTCCTCCAACTCGACGGACCCTCCGGATGGACGCGGCATCTTCAGCTCGAGAAGGCCTTGCCCGGTGGCACCGAGTCTGCCAGAACTTCCGGAACCCACACCTCACCGGTTCCTCGTTTTGTTCCACAATCTCCGAACGTAGATGCAGTACGCGTTTGTGGACTGACTGCCGCTGACGATGTTTCATCGGAAACGTGCAGGCAACGGGTCCGCCCCGACGCTCGCCTTTTTCCCTTGAGCCCCAAAATCGGCGTTCGGACCCCGAGCGGCAGCCGTGGCGCCGGGCTCCTGGAAAGGCGTAGCCGTGTGGGATACCGGTTCTCAATCGCCGCACTTGACGTTGGAGAAACCTTTGAGGTTGCCGATGGCCAATGACCTCGCGTCACAGAAGACGGAGGCTCCTCCATTGCCAGTTATGGTGTTGTTGCTGCTGCCGGAACCTGGGATAGGGGTGAAGTCCCCGATGGAAATCCGCTGGATGTGGACACCGTCTCCGGAGTTGTTGGAGACCGTAGCGCCGCCAAGATGTAGGTTGGTGCCCTGTTCTACGAAGATGCCGGCTCCTTGATTACCGCTGACGGTTCCGAAACCGTTGAACTCTAACGTCGCGTTTTCAGCGCCGACGATACCGCCACAGGGAATTGGAGTTTGGGGCAGACATCGCCCGCCGTTTCCTTGGATAAGAGCAGCCCCATTGACTTGCAAGTGCCCCCCTTCATTAACAAGGATCCCGTCAATGTTGTGTCCTTGGATGTTAATGGCGGTGTTAGGGGGCCCGGGATCCAAAGCCACCGTACTCAGGAGCCGGGTCACGATTCCGAGGTCTCCATTATTCTGAATTAAAGTATTCCGGCGAAAGGTAGCGACCGAGTTGCGACTGACAAGGACGCCAACGCCACCAGCAAAGCCGAAGTTGGCGCAGGCCGCGAGGCCCGCACAGCCGTTGTTCTGGATCGTGCCTCCTCTCACGTCAGCACTCGAAGTCTCGAGCACGTCCAGGCCATCCCCGGGGGTATTGTGTTGAATGTTCGTATTGCGGAGGTTAAGCGTTGAACTCGTCTGCACAAGAACTCCACCACCCGCGTTATCACGGATATTGCACCCGAAGATGTGTACGTCCGAGGCCTCGGTAATCAGCACACCGAACCCGCCGAAGCCCGGCGTAGAGCCGGGAACGCCGACAATCTCCAGATTCTGGAGGGTAATGTTCTGCGAACGAACAATATCGAATGCGTCGGAATCTTGCGGTTCGACAATTTGCGCTCCACTCGCACCCCCGATGAACGTGAGGGACCGCGCGTCAAAGAGAGACACATTCTCGTTGCACGTGCCTGTCACCGTGAAGGTAAGGGGCCCGATTTGGCCGACAGCGTTCAGCGCGGCAGTTACGCTGGCGTATGTGCCGCCGGTTGTTGGGGGACAGCTCACAGTTACCTGGGCGTGCGCAACCCCAGGGAGTAGCAAGAGAGTCAGAGAAATCGCAAATGCTGAGGCCCTGAACACACCTCGTTTTTCCATGACAATGCTCCTTTTCGTTTTGTTAAAGCATCGGAGTCACCGTCTTTCGTGGGGAACACGAACTCGCCAACGGAAGGGCGCTTCGCCTGGGCCCAGACCACGAAAATTAGTTTCCGTGCGGGGAATGGGTTGGATTGTGCTCGCCGGGACTATATTGTGTCAATCCAATGTTTTTCCACTCTCGAACCGTCTCGCCGGGAAGTGTGCGACTACGCATGCGAAGTGCGCGGCCGACTCCTCGTGTCGGCGAATACGTCCGCCGCCTTCTCGTATTGCGGGAGTCACTCAGCGAGAGTGCCGTTTATCGGGATGTGAGACCTGAATTCGCGAGCTTAATCAGCGATTTCCAGCTGGGCCCCATTTGTTTTCCCCTAATTACCTTCTCGGCCTCATTGGAGGGGGTGGTTTCGGCGAGTCGCGGATTCTGAGAGCCACGGAACGAAAAGCTCATCACAGATGCTATACCCGAATAACCGGCGTGGCCATGGCACCCATTGCATGTGGCTAGCGACGCCACAGGGAGTCCAGCAGCCCAACGGTTGTCTTCGAATGGGTCGAATCCGTGCGTCATGAAAACAGGAAATTCCTTGTCCTCCGGCGTCACCTCACGCAAACCACTGTGATTACCCTCGAAGACCATTGCTCGATCCAGCTTGATCTCCGAGTCATCAGCAGCCAAACGCACACCCGAATAGTGCCGGATCTGGACGCTCTCAGTAATTGGGGTCAACATCAGATTGCCGTATACGGTTGGCAAGGCGAGCTTTCTCACCAGTGCAAATTCCGTGTTCTCGGGGAATTGCGGGGGTATATGCAAATTCGCAAGTTGCTCCAGATAGGCCAACGTGGCTTGGCGCCCGCCTGGAAGGCGCGCAAACACAAGGAACACCGAGCCCCCATCGAACCCAGCATCATGACCAGGAGCAGCTAATCGCCAATCGGATGCACCGACACAAACCCACGGGCCATTGATATCGAACAGATCTGCTGGAAGGAATGCCCGATTAGGTTGGGTCGCGTCGTAGGCGGCAGGGAATTCCTTACGGCTTACGGCTATCGTATAGGTGTCTGGCAGTGCGTCAACCTCAGTAGGGCTGAGGGCGAGGCGCCATATCACTTGGCCGAGTCTCTCGGCCAAGTTTGAAGAACTGGCCCAATCAAAGACGGCAAAGAGATCACGCTGCAGAACGGCTCGCTTTATGGGATCGCGAATCCGCTGCTCAGCACGCGTACTCAAGAATTCATCAAGTAAATCGAGGGCTTTTTTATTGGAGTCGCCGTTCCTCAAGTACTTGGTCTCATCCCACAAGAGTGGATCGAGATCCGCGAACCCGTACTCCTTGCCGTCATAGGTGGAGCGGACGTGTAGTTGTCGGTAGAGCCGGTTCCAGATGTTCTCTGGTACCGGACTAAACAGGGCTGTGGGCTCCTTCTTGCCTTGGCTGGTGCTTTGATCCTGACCGAGTGCGTAGCGCCCCGACACGCCTGAGATAAGTAGTGCCGCGGTCAGATAAAAACGTGCCTGCACAACAGTACCTCTGACAAGAGCTAAGCAATTATAGACCGCTTCCAAACGCTGTGTCTGGCTGGCCATGTCCCGAAAAGTCTTAGTGCTGTATCGGAAGCGCGAGTAGGCAAGATGCGTACACGAGCACTGTGGGATTGCGCGCTTTCGATACAGCATTCAAGCTAAAAATGCTCTGCATTATCGGAAACTGTGATCTTGATCCCCCGAATGGGTTTGACCGGCGAAATCTGGCTAGAACGAGCGGGATAACGGTCTTCGGAACTCTATCGCGGACATCCGAACAACGATGAATATCTACACGCAGGCGGTACCCAGAGCAGTACGCGAAGCAAATCGCAAAGTTGTGAGAAATATTCTAGGGAAGCAAGGCGACATCGAGGCGGCAGTAAGGGTTCCAGAGACTACCAAGTCCTTCCAAATCAGTCCGAGCCCTGCAGCGTAAGTCCTTGAAAAACCACGCGGCGATGATTTCGATTCCCATCGCCCACTCCATAAGTCCTGATGACTCGATTGCCCTTACACGGCCAGGCGACCTGAATCCGAGCCTGAAAAGCACCGTTTTAGTCCTAAAGTGGTCCTAACGCGGGCCAATTGGTCCTAGCCAGCAATACCCAATTCCGCGATCATTCACGCCTGTAGTTCGCCAAACGGTATAGGGAATCAACCGTTTCGCCTTGGTCGTTCAGGGGACCTTACTCCCGCTCTTGTCGATCGGCACGAATGGCGCCAAGACGCATTCGGAGCAAGACTTCTGACCTCCACGGCGATCAAGCAAGTAGGCGAATCTTCGAAAATGAACTGCGGTCGCCACGAAGCTTTGCGATAACCTCCCCGATTCACAAAGTCGAGCTCAGCTTTCAACGTCTCAAGCAATTTGCGAACATCTGACATCGGGAACCTCCACGGCTTGTCAGACTGGCAGTCTGAAGCATTCCAGAGATCATTGCTGTGACCTCGAGCACACATGGACGTTGGCTCTCATGCGCCAAGTGTCATCGAGACAAGCACGCAGATTTTTGATGCTCGGCATGGATTGACCTACCGGATTTCCTGTACTAACTTGGATTGAGAAAGCCGCATTCAAGCCACATATGGCTAGAGTCGCCTACAATTCCCCTCGACCTCCAGAAAAACATCCCGATTTGGATCAATAAGCATGGTTGAACTCTCGTTCCAAAAAATTCCGCCAGCACAGACGGAGACAATTTTCGAGAGGCTCTTCGTCGCCTCTCCGGATGCCATCCTGGTGGTCGACGCCCGTGGAAGTATTAACCACGCCAACCCCCAGGTGGAGCGCCTTTTTGGGTATGGTTGTGCGGAACTCATAGGCAAACGGGTCGAAATTCTGATTCCTGAACGATTCCGCGACGTACATCCCCAGCACCGCAGCCACTTCAATGAACAGCTTCGGATGAGACCAATGGGCGCAGGTCTAGAGCTTTACGGCCGACGTAAGGACGGCACTGAGTTTCCGGTGGACATAATGCTCGGCCCGGTCGATACGCCGGAGGGTCAGGTTGTGCTGACCGTGATTCGCGATATTACCCACAGCAAGCAGACGGAAGAGGCCATGCGACTGAGTGAAGAACGCTTTCGATCACTGTTCGAGTTCTCGCCCGATGCCATCATCGTGAGTGATAGTGAGGGAAAGATCGCCGAACTCAACGCCCAAGTTCAAAGCTTTTTCGGTTATGACCGAGCCGAACTGATTGGCCAGCCGGTGGAAAGTCTGATACCGGAACGATTCCGAAGAGGACACATCGGCCGTCGGAATGAATACCATACCGAACCTCGAACACGGCCGATGGGTGCCGGATTCGAGCTTTATGGGCGGCGTAAAGACGGCACTGAGTTTCCCGTGGACATCATGCTCAGTCCAGTGAGGACGGCCGGCGGCAAATTTGTGCTCAGCGTAATTCGCGATCTTTCAGAGAAGAAGCGGGCCGAAGAGGAGTTAGCACGGAAGGAACGAGAAAAGCGCTATCTCGAAGAGGAACTTAATACCGAGCACAGGTTTGAAGACATTATCGGGGAGAGCGTCGCGCTGAAACGGGTCTTGAAGCAAGTTGAAACGGTTGCTGAGCAAGATGCGACGGTGCTCCTTCTCGGAGAGACCGGTACAGGGAAAGATCTCATCGCTCGGGCAATCCACCAACTAAGCCCACGACACGCACGGACGCTCGTGAAACTAAATTGCGCGGCGATTCCGACTGGGCTGCTTGAGAGCGAGCTTTTCGGGCATGAGAAAGGCGCTTTCACGGGAGCCATTTCCCAGAAAATAGGACGACTCGAACTAGCCCATCAGGGCACGTTATTTCTCGATGAAGTCGGGGACTTACCTTTGGAACTCGGCGCAACCCGCACCATCCCCGTTGACATCCGCTTGGTGGCTGCCACGAACCGTAATCTCGAAAAGATGGTGGGGGATCGGGAGTTTCGAAGCGATCTTTACTACCGATTGCGTGTCTTTCCCATCTCCATCCCGCCTTTGCGGGAGCGCCGCGAAGACATCCCTTTGCTCGTCCGTTATTTCGTCGCAAAGCACGCCCGCCGGATGGATAAGCAAATAGGGTCCATTCCACCAGAGGTTATGGCGGCGCTGACCAGGTGGGAGTGGCCGGGGAATATCCGCGAACTCGAAAACTTCCTCGAGCGTTGCGTAATACTTTCCAAGGGGCCCGTCTTGCGCGCGCCCCTTTCCGAACTCCAGCTTCCAGAGGAAACAGTCACGCAACAGCACGATATAAGCCTCGAATCCGCCGAGCGCGAGCATATCGTGCGGGTCTTGCGCGAGGCCAAAGGCATGATCGGAGGGCCGGGCGGTGCGGCCGCCCGCCTGGGGGTAAAGCGCACCACCCTGAATTCCAAGCTGAAGAAACTGGGAATCAAACGCAAAGACTATATCTAGTCTCTGAGACGACTAATCGTCTTTGTCACTTCGTCACCCTCCTAGCACGATCCCGCAGGCGAGCCCTGCTGGCAGAGATAACTAGCTTGTTTTGTTCTGATTGGCTCCGGGGCGAGTGACGGCTTTCACTTTGGTTCCTCGATTGCCACATAGGTTTACGTGTTGAAGATCAGGAACGAAGACCATGAGCATCAAGCTTGAAGGGATCTCCGCGGCGTCACTTATATCGACTCTGAAGGAAGGGAAGTTTTGGCTGAGATTTATCGGCAAACCCATGCTCAGTTCAAAGCGGACACGCCGCTGACAAAGTACTTCGTCGAGGAAGCCAAGACTAGCTGTTCGAATAACGGAAATGGAAAAGGAGCGACAAATGAAGGGTCCTTATGGCTTTGAGCTGAACGATGATTGTCAAAACTGCAAGCTTCGTGGCGAAGGGTTTTTCTGCCAATTGCCGCCTGCGGCAGTGAAGGACCTTAACTCGATCAAGTTTACGTCCGCCTACCCTGCAGGAGCGGTCCTTTTTATCGAGAAGCAAAACGCTCGAGGAATCTATCTGCTGTGCGAAGGGGAGGTAAAGCTCTCCATCAGCTCTATCGAAGGACAAAAGTTGATTCTACGCATCACCAGGCCCGGCGAAGTACTCGGGTTGGTCTCAGCGCTTTCAGGAACGCCCCACGAAGTTACGGCGGAGACGCTGCGGCCCTGCCAAGTGGCATTCATCCCGCGCGACGCTTTCTTGCGCTTTCTTTCCAAGCACCCTGAGGCCTATCCGATCATCGCCAGCCAGCTCGGCGGGCAGTATCAGGTTGCATGTGAGCAGCTCCGCAATCTGGGTCTTTCTACTTCTGCACCGGAAAAATTGGCCAAGCTCCTTCTAGACTTCGCCACGACAGGGCAACACACGAAAGAGGGAACTCGCGTCAAGCTGCCGCTGACGCACGAAGAGATTGCCGAATTCATCGGCACTACGCGCGAGACGGTCACGCGCACGCTGAGTGAATTCAAGAGCCAGCACCTAGTCGAGCTTCGCGGCTCGACCCTGGTGATCGGCGACCGCGAAGCCCTGGAGGAGTTTGTGACCGTTTAGGCCTGGGAAGTAAGAGATCGAAGGACGAGGGACGACGATAACAGAGGTCACGTCCAGGACGACGGATCCGAACGAATCTGCGTCTGGGTCACACCTTGATCATCGCTCATCGCCCTTCACTAAGAGGCAGCGGGCGGGCGTGAAGTGAAGCGCTTCGGCTCGCTGCCTCTTGTCCAATCACTCGTAATTGACGTTGTCGGTTACACCGAATCACACGAACGTCGCATCGTCACCAGACACCTGAGATATTCAGTTACAGACCGTTCTTCGAAACATTTCCATGCTGTTCGAACGTGTGACTTTACGTTGCATAAGTCTCGCATCGCTGGCTCAAGCCTCAGCCCTGCAACCGCCGTTCCGAGAAGGACGAAGAGCGCCCGCATTTCTTGCACGTAATAAAGTCGTGTTGCCGCGCCCACGGCCAATCCAATCAGTATCCACCTTAACGAGGTCTTCCGGAATCAATCTCAGGGATTCAGGACAGCGTTTCGTCTACTTTCCAGAAGTTTGATGACTTTCTCCACCTTCTTCCAGAGCTGCGCGAAAGTGTTTGAGAAACGTATCGAAGTGCGCGTCGTTCAGCCCGTGGTTTCGCGCCCACGCATGAGTGCCATGAATATCTTTGCCTGTATACACAACTCGTCCACCGAGGAGCATGGAAATGAACATACTCTGCCGGGAGCGGAGGTGCGCCATATCGGTGCGTTTGAAGAAGTGGCGGAGGCTATCATCTGCCAAGATTTTTTCGTAGAAGGATTCCGTGGCAGCCCAGATGGTGCGCCTTCCACCGATGAGGTCATATAGATCATCAATCATTGGATCCTCCTGCATCAATGAAGCGAGGCAGACAGACCTCTTCTCCAAAAGGACCGACACCGCCGCGGTTCGCCCCTTCCAACACCGCATACTCCCCTTCTGCGACCTTTGTGCGCTCAGCGGAAGCCGTCACCTTTTCCTGCCCTCGCTGGCTGAAAGGCCTATCAGCAACCGCATCCATGCACACGACCGAAAGCGAAGCAACTGCCAAAAGGCTTGCTGTGGCAAATTGAGATCTCTTTGTGCGCATTCCCGCACTCTCTCTAGATCGCCGCTATTGCTCCTGCAAAGATGCCAGATAGTTGCACAGATTCCTGATCCGCTGCTGCACCGCTCTTTCGTTCTGCTTGTCGTAATACCGGAAGATCGGACCCCAAGCGGGCATCTCCGAGGAACCGTGCGCCGTAGGACCCGGTCCAAATTCAAGTTCCGCTGTGACGCCTGGCCAATGATGTCAGGTCCGAAGGCGGCGTTTTCAGTAACGAGGCGAGAGGCCCTGTGCCCTTGGAATCGATACCATGGCAGGTGGCGCAGTGCTGTTGGTACATCAGCTTGCCGGACGGTACGTAATTGGGCGGAAGCGTCTCGTCTACAGTCGGCGACGCCGCCGCGCGGGCTATGCAAATTGCGAAAACAGCCACAAGCAAACCGCCATACGGTGCGTGACGCATCATGTGCCTCCTCTATGCCAATTGAAGAAATTCGTTTACTGCACCCCACTGTCATCTTCAGTCCCTTCTCAGGAGATGCGCGGTGACCAGGGACGGCATCGATTGTGATCTAGGTCACAAGCCATTTCAGGCCGCCCGAGCCCAAAGCTCGCGGTGACTTGTGATTTGGCGCACACGGGAGCGTACGGCTCTTCACAGACCACAATTGTGTGCTGCTCAACAATCGCACCCAGGCCGAAGCAAGAGCGTGACGGCCACTTCTGGACGGGAGGATACGATGGCACCAGAATCGATAATGTTGGAATACTTGCTTGCTTCTTGGATCGCGGTCACAGCAATTCTGATTGTCCTAGTAATCTACGGGAACGCCTTGTCGACCAGAGAAGATGACGAGCTCTATTTGAATCGTGCTGAGCAAGTCATGATGGCCGCCGAGCAGAATGTGCTGATTCGGAAAATGAGCCGCCTGGCGCGTGTAATTGTCGGGTTCGTCATCCTGTCAGGCCTGCTGTTCGCGGCGACGGCCGGTGTTTGGGCTTGGATCGGATTGAGCAACTAATGCTCCGGTCCTCTGGCCTTTGCCGGGGCAAGAGGAGGCCACTATGACGCTCACATGTGCCACAACACGAATAGCATTCAAGAATGTGCTGGTAGCGACCGATTTCTCGCCTGTTTCGGACTCCGCGTTGCGCTTTGCAACGGCGACCGCGCGACGCTACAGCTCCAAACTTTGGGTGACGAACGTCATCTCGCCGGCGGAAACTGCGTTGGTACCTCCCGAATATTGGGGTTCGAGCCAGCAGATGATCGAGGAGGCAACCACACGGCAACTACAAGAATTAGGCAGCAAGCTCCGAGACGTGCCGCACGAGGTGTTGCTCGAGCATGGTGGAATTGCAGAGACCATCTCTGCGGAAGTCGAGAGACTAAAGGCGATACGGAAAAATTAAGTGAACAACAAGAATTACTCATTCCTGCAAAATATCGTGTAATTCCATGCGGGATTAAT
>QHZC01000428.1 GCA_003224515.1 Acidobacteriota bacterium | reverse complement strand
TCTCTACCGGAAGCCGACAGCGGATGAATTGCAGAAACCGGAACTCGTGGCGGAGGGACGAGCGTGAGCACGCAGGACCGCGAAGCCGTCGAGGTGTTCCTTCAGGAAGCCTCGGAGAACCTGCAGTATTTGCGGGAATACGTGAGCGTGCTTCAGGACCTTGCGCCGCGACGAGAAGACCTGGAACGGCTTTACATCTCGGCCCACACGCTGAGTGGCACTTCGGCGAGCTATGGATTTCCACGATTCTCTGAAATTGCCGGGAAACTCGCACATGTCTTTCAATACGCCCTGAACGCTCCTCTCGGCAGCGATCTACATGGACCGTTGACGGAATTTCTTTCGGATGGAATTTCTCTGCTGGAAACCGATCTCCTGGAAATTAGCGACACCGGCAAAGAGATTCTCGATGATATTGCCGTTTTCAAGGAGCGCTATCGCTTTGCGTTCCCCACGGAACCGCCGCCGCTGAACCTTTCCCAGCCGGAATCGCGTGAGCGCTTTGCCGCTGAGGAGATTGATGAGCCCGTTGTTGCAGCAGCAACCGGCTGTTACTTTGACGCGCTGCCACTGGACGATGAGGTGCCGGACGAGATCCTTGAGTTCTTCCAGCCGGAAGCGGAAGAGCATCTCCAGGTCGTCAGCGATTGCCTCATTTCACTGGAAGGCAATAACAGTCCGGAAGAGATCAACAAGCTGTTTCGCGCCATTCACACGGTAAAAGGCTCTGCGGCGCAGGTCGGGCTGAAAAGGCTGGGAGCGATTGCTCACCGCGTCGAAGATTTGATCGGCCGTTTGCGCGATGGAGAGATTGAGCCGTCACCAGCCGTGGTGGACTTGTGTCTTGAGTCCGTGGACGTTCTGAAGAAGACGCTGCATCGGCAGTGGGCCGATGAAGTTGACATGCGGACTGGCGTCGATTCCCTGCTGGGCCGCATCGCGGAGTTTGCTCCGCTCGACCCGGAAGAGCCGGAGGCATCCGCCGAATCCGCCGGTGCGGCGGAACCTCGGCAGGGGAAGGAAATAGGATCCACATCACAAATCGCGGCACCCGCAAAGAAGGCCGCGAAACAATCTGCAAGCGGCAGTTCGACGGCTAAATCTGTTCGAATTGCGCTGGCCCGGCTCGATCGTATGATGAATACCGTCGGTGAACTGGTCATCAACCGCACGCGTATGGTGGGCCGCGTGGCGGAACTCGAAAAGCTCGTCGATACGTTGAGCTTCTCGAAAGTGCGGCTGCAGGGCAAAGTCGCCGAGTTTCAGGAAAAGTACGAATTTAACCGCGTCCGTAACAATCGCACCGCTCAGGGGCCCTGGAACCCCGAGCCGACTCCACAGATGCTTACGAGTGCGGCGGCGGGCGACACGTCGTTCTGGTCCGAATTCAGCGAATTGGAAATGGACCGCTACGACGACTTCCATATTTTATCGCGGTCGATGACCGAGATTTCAGCGGACGTTAACGAAGTGCTTTCGCAGCTGGAAGGGTTCATCGGACGCGTCGAAGGCGATATCGACGAATTCACGAAGCTGGCGCATCACCTGCAAGACGAGATTACCGCCGCGCGAATGGTCCCGATCGGCACGCTGTATTCGCGATTGTCGCGGGCCGTTCGCGATGCAGCGAACTCGACGGGCAAGCATGTGGAGCTGGATCTCTCCGGGAGTGAAACGGAACTCGACAACAATATCATTCAGCAGATATCCGATCCGCTCGTGCACTTGGTGCGCAACTCCGTGGCCCACGGCATCGAGCCCAGCAGCGACCGCGCCGCCGCTGGCAAATCGTCCATCGGGAATATCCTGCTGCGCGCCTATCACCGCGGCAACCACATTTACATTGAAGTGGAAGATGACGGCGGCGGAATCAATTACGAGCGCGTGAAACAAAGCGCGATCGAACGCGGACTTGTTTCCGAGGAGACCGCCGACCGCCTGACGGAACGCGATCTTCGGGAGATGCTTTTCCATCCGGGGTTCTCGACTGCTCCCGTAAAAACGGAACTGGCCGGGCGTGGCGTCGGGCTCGATGTGGTGCGGGCAAACCTGAACACCCTGAACGGCGAAATCGAAATCCAGAGCACCAGTGGCAAGGGCACGAAGTTTACGCTCAAGGTGCCCCTCACCCTTATTATTTCTCCGGCCCTGTTTGTGCGCTGCGGCACGACGAATTTCGCGCTGCCATTGGCAGTCGTCGAGGAAATCCGCCGCCTTCGCGCCGATGAAATTGAAGACGTCGGCGGAAAACTGCTGACCAAGGTACGCGACGTGGTCACCGAGGTGGTGCGACTGGATACCTATCTTGGATTGGCGCCGCTCGAACCGATCAATGGTTACTTCCGGATGGTCGTGGCAAATGCCGGAAACCGGAAGGTCGGCCTCGTCGTGGAAGAAGTTCTCGGCAAGGACGAAATCGTCATCAAGAGCCTGGGCGAATACCTGCGGCGGGTGAAACTCTTTCCTGGTACGACCATCGCGCCTGATGGCAGCCTCATCCTCCTGATCGATCTGAACCGCATGGTAGCGACAGAACCAAGCGAGCATCGGCCGATACAGGCCAGCGCCAGCGCCGCGCGAATCTTTGCGCCCGGCTCGACGGCGATTGCGCGCGGAAACATTCCTTCCGAGGCCATCGATCGCATCGAGCAAGAGCGCGTAATCGTGGTGGCGGACGATTCGATCAGCGTGCGCAAGTTCGTAGGCCGGATGCTGGAGAAGAACGGATACCGCGTGAAACTGGCGGCGGATGGACTCGAAGCCGCCGAACTGGTGACACAACACGGCTGCCATCTGGTCATTACCGACCTCGAAATGCCGCGCATGACCGGCTACGAGTTGATGGTGCAGCTGCGCCAGAGCCCATCGACGCGGCGAATCCCGGTGATGGTGGTTACGTCGCGCGCGGGAGCAAAGCATCGCGATCGCGCCATTAAGGAAGGCGCCACGGCGTTCCTGACCAAGCCGGTGCAGGAGGATCAACTGATCGCGGCGGTCGAACAACTTATAGGAACGGAGGCGCCGCGCCCCGTCGCGCCGGTACGGTAAACGAGCAATGGCGACCACCAACAAAAAGTTTCGCGTGCTCGTCGTGGATGATTCCACATTCATGCGAAAGGTCCTTGAGGGGATTTTTAACGCTGACGAACAACTGCAGGTCGTGGGCAATGCCAAAGACGGCCGCGAGGCCGTTGCGCTGGCGGAATCACTAAAGCCCGATGTCATCACCATGGACATCAATATGCCTCACGTGGACGGACTCCAGGCCACCGCAGAAATCATGACCACGAATCCACGGCCAATCGTCATCGTCAGCTCTGAATCGCGAGAAGGAGCAGCCAGCACTCTTCGGGCGCTGGAACTCGGCGCGATTGAATTTGTCGCCAAGCCGTCAAGCGGCATTGACCTCGATATGCAGAGCGTGAAAGAAGACCTCTTGCGCAAAGTGCGCATGGCAGCCAAGGTGCGCGTGGTACGCACGGCGTCACGCCTAGCTTTAACAATTCAGAATGCCAACGGCTCCAAGACTCCGCCGCTTGCACCAGTGAGCATCCGTCGCTCGCCTACATCCGGGCTCGATCAACGCTTCCCGGTGGTCGTGCTGGCTGCGTCGACAGGCGGGCCAGCCACGGTCATGCGCCTCGCACCCGGTTTCACGGCAGACTTTCCTGCCGCGGTAATTCTGGTGCAGCACATGCCGGCGGCATTCACGACGCAATACGCCGCGCAGCTTGCGGAATTCACTGCAATCCGTGTAAAAGAAGCGGAAGCCAATGAGCCGCTTCAGCCGGGAACGCTCTACATCTGTCCGGGCGGCCAGCATCTCCGCATTACACCGACGGGTCGAATTCAGCTTGACGGGACCAGCGGCCGCATCAACGGCTATTTGCCGAATATTGACGCCACCATGGAATCGGTTGCGGCCTTCGCCGGCCCACTGAGCATTGCGGGCGTTCTAACCGGCATGGGCAACGATGGAGCCGATGGGGCGAAGGCCATCAAGGCAAAGGGGGGCCTGGTGCTGGCACAGGATGAAGCAACGTCCGTAATTTTCGGCATGCCCGCCGAGGCCATCAAAGCCGGTGCTGTCGATCAGGTGCTCTCCATCGACGATATTTATGCGGCCATCGAAAAGCGCGTCCTCGGCATCTGCCGCTCGGCACCCGTGGGAGTTCGCTAATGCGGTTGGCGGCCCCAGTGAAAGCCAGTCCGGCAAAGACGGAACAGATCATTCTCTTCCGCGTCAGTGGACAATTGTTCGCCGTCTCTTCGTCTTCGGTACAGGAAGTGCGAAGCGCAGACAGCATGTCAGGCGCTGCGACCAATATCAGTGCTCCCGGGCTTCGAAAAGTTCGCCACGTCCTGCGACGTGGGGACAGGTGACTTTTCATCGTCAACGGCGCCATGCATTTTGGATTGCATGCGGCGGAGGGAGCGCTGCTATTCGTGTTGCGCAAGACGCGCACGGCCCTCATGATCGATGGCATCGAGAAGATGACGACGATGACGCGGCTGCAGGCACTTCCACTTTCCTTCTGCCACGAAGAACGGCAATGGTACCGCGGGCTGACGGCACTCGATCAGACGGTCGTACCGGTGGTGCATCCGGAGGGGTTTTTGTCACCCGCAGAACTGGCTTTGCTCGATGCGGCTCTCTTCGAAGCGGATAAAACCACAGGCGAGGATCTTGAGGGGACGAGCTCCGCGGAATGACGATATCGACTGAACTCGAACTGCAATCGTTCGTCCTGCTGCGGCTAGGCGAGCGGCGGTTTGCCGTTTCGGCGAGCCAGATTGCGAAATTGGAAGGCGTGATCCTGCGACGGGGCCGTATCGTTCCGGTATGCGACGTATCGGAGATGCTGCTGGGGAAACGCCTGACGTCGCGCCGCTTTTACCTGATCGCCGCTCGCAACTACGGCGCACAGAGGGAATGGGTGGCGATGCCGGTCACTGGTGAATGTGAATTGATCAATGCGGAGATGATGGCAGCGGTCGAATCCGATGCGCCGCACGTGGCGGGGTGGCTGTCGCATGACGGTGAGGTGATCGAAGTCTTGAACCTCGACACACTCACGCCAGGCCCGGAGCATGCACTCGCGGAATCCGCGGCGCGGCAAACACCGGAGGCGCAATCATGATCCTCGCCGGACCTCCTGTCAAGGTTCTGCTCATCCACAGCAACGTCTATTTTGCAAAGCGCCTCGGCGATGCACTGAAACGCGAAGGCTTTGAGGTGGTGTCCAGTACCCAAGCGGCTTTCGCGCTCACAACGCTCGAATACGACGCGCCATCCGCCATTCTGTGCGCGACAAAAATGAGGGAGATGGGCGCTCTGGAGATTGCCAGAATCATTCGAGCGGACTCAAAAAACGCCAATCTTCCTATCATCGCGCTTGGCGATGGAAGCCAGCGCGCGTTGATGGAAGCATTCCAGGCCGGCTGCGACGATTACATCGACCGCAACGGGCAACCTGCGGCCATCGCCGCGCATGTAAAACAGATCATCGTCAGCAAAGCGGAGGGGTTTCAACCCACGCAGATGCTTGCTCAGTCCGACACAAGTCTCAGCGGCAACTTGACGCACCACGACCTCACGGGCGTCATGCAGATGCTAGGGCACGCGCACCAGACGGGCGCGTTGCACATCAACGCAGGCGAGACGGACGGGGTGCTGTTCTACGACGCGGGAGCGATCACGCACGCAGAGTGCGGCAATTTGTTTGGCGATGAAGCCGTGATTCACATTTTGAAGAGCTGTGGAAACAGCAACGAAGGCGTCTACAAATTTACCTACGGAACCACGTCGACACAGCGCACCGTGCTGCGTTCTGCCACCGACCTTATGCTGGATGCCATGCGCGAATTTGACGAAGGAACGCGTGACATGGCGGACAAGGAAGCGCAATGAGCGAAGCAATGACCATTCCGCCTATGGGCGAAGCTCCTGCCAAGCGGACACCTACCGTCTACTTTATCGACGACAGCGCCACGATGCGCGAAGTCATCAAGATCGCTTTTCGCCGTGAGAACATCCATGTGATTACCTGTGCCGACACTGCGTCTGCGCTGGCGCAGTTCGAGCAAACCCGCCCCGACGTAGTAATTACTGATGTCATCAAAACGCCGGTCGTGCTGATGTCCGGCGTGGTCAATAAAAGCGTCGCCGACAGGGCCGTTTCGGTGAAAGCGGATGAACTGATTCGCAAACCCTTTCAGCCGCAGGAATTGATTGCGCGCGTGAAGAGCCTCCTAGAGCCGAAACGTGCAACGCCCGCGCCTGTGGTTGACCGCTCAACGCCTTCGAACACTTTGAGCAATCTTTTTTCGCCGCCTCCGGTTCCGGTAGCGCCCCGCCCTGTTGCGCCTCCACCGCCAGCCGCGACCACACCAGAATCTGCCTGGCCACGAGCACTTGCCGAGGCCTTCACTCCACGACAACCTTTGCAGCCACACTACGATCCCCAACAACCGATGGCTACCTCGGTTCGGCCTGCTCCGACAGCGGCCGACGTCCAGAAACTTCGCGTGGAGATTGCCCATTTGGACCTTCTCGTGAAGAAGCTGCAAACGGAACTGCAGATCGAGCGGCAATATAATCAAGCTCTTGAAACACAGATTCGCACCCTGACGGAAGTCAGCTAGTTACGCGAGAGCCGGGCCGGCTCCGAGACGTTGTGCCCGGAGACTGTCAGGCGTACAATGCCCGCCGATTCAAGAATGAATCAAAGGGCTCGAATTGATGCTGACAGTCAGAACTGATTCTCCGACTAAACGCTTCCTCTATCTGGTAGCCCTTCTTTCTATAGCCCCGCTCGCAGGCGCTGGGCAGAACAACACAACAAAGTCCGGATCGTGGTCCGGCATCCTTGTGTCCAGCAGCTGCAACGCCGACGAAGCGTTTGCCGAATCTCCCGAGTGCACCAAGAACGTGCCTGGCGCGAAGCTATCGCTGTATGACGATACGAACAGGATCATGTACGGCCTTGAGCCGCAGGAATCGGTTGTCGCGCACCTAGGAGACACGGTGACCGTCCGGGGAACTCTCGATGACAATATCATTCGGATCGCTTCCATCGAGTTGATGTCGATTGGGATCGCGGTCGGTCAGAGAGCTCCCGCCTTTTCGCTTCGTGACCAGTTTGGTCGCGTACAAACTCTCGATACCCTGAAAGGAGGGAACGGCACCGTTCTTCTCTTTTTCCGTTCCGCCGACTGGTGACCGTTCTGCAAAGGGCAGCTGGTCCAGCTGCAAAGCGCCATCCCGCGATTCGAAAAGCAAGGCGTCAAGCTGGCGGCCATCAGCTATGACTCGGAAGAAATCCTGAAATATTTTGCTGACGGACACAAGCTCGAATACCCAATGCTCGCGGACCCGGACTCCAAGGCCATCCAGGCTTATGGGGTCCTCAACGCGGAAGCCAGCGGTATGCAGAAAGGCTTTGCCCGCCCCGGATATTTTTTCATCGATACTAACGGGATCATTCGAGAAAAGTTTTTCGAGGCAAAATACCGAGAGCGGCTTACCGGAAATAGCATTATTGCGAAACTTTTCCCTGAATTGGGCCAGGAAGTAACAGACACGGTCGAAGCCCCGCATCTTCAATTGGCCCTCGAACAATCCGATCGCGTCGGCGTTCCCGGTACTCGCGTCACTGTCGTTGCCGAAGTGCGGCTGCCCTCCGACGTGCATGTGTATGCGCCCGGCACCCAGGGTTATAAACCCATTCGCCTAGGGATTGATCCTATCCCACAACTGGAGCTCAAATCGGTAGTCTACCCGCCGTCGAAAACCCTCTATTTGCCCGCGATCAAGGAGCGCGTACCCGTCTTCGATGGGACATTCCGCATCAGCCAGGATGTGAGAGTGAGCTCTGGGTCAGAGTTCTGGGGCTCGCTTGGGAAAGATGGGAAAATCTTCACGATTACGGGAAAGCTTGAGTATCAGGCGTGCGACAAAACCATCTGCTACCTGCCAACGTCCGTCCCGGTCAAGTGGGAACTGCACGTGTTTCCCCTGGACCGGACGCGAGCCCCCGTGGACATTCGACACAAATAGATAGGCGATTTAGAACATATCCTGCAAGCAGTTGGCCGGGTCACGGATTTTTCTTCTGCCCCAGCTGTCGCGACTGTTGCGGGATGACTGGAGTCACCCGCGAGTCTCCTTGCCCGAGGCCCCGAAGGGCTCCGGAGTAAAATAAGCCGCTGTCCGACTGCACGGTGATTGGCGGCTCCGTTCAAACGCGGTGACCGGAGAGTGCAAAGAGGGCAAGCTTCGCCGCTCGTGATTCCCCCCGGGGGGTGATCCCCGGCCACGATGAAGGTTTCCGGGATAGGCGACTACGTTTGGTATAGATCTCCAGCGAGATATTTGAAACCGGTATCTACGGCCACTGTGGCGACGGTGCTGCCGCGACCGAGCTCCTGTGCCAGTTGCAGCGCGGCGGTGACGTTGAGGCCGGAAGATGTGCCCGCGAATATTCCCTCCTCTTTCGCCAGGCGTCG
>QHZC01000427.1 GCA_003224515.1 Acidobacteriota bacterium | reverse complement strand
TGGTTCCAGAGCCACAAAGATGCGTGTTGCTATCGATGGACTCAGCATGACGGGCGCACCGTCTTCAGCAACGACGCGATCCATGACGGCGTGGCTACCATACCGAGCCGCACCACCACCCCATCGGGTAACTGGACTTCAGCCGCCCACGGCCCGGTGGCCGCTACCGAAGGCAAAAGAAGTTCTTGAAAGCCGGTAGTTTCCCTGCCGAGCGAACTCTCGTGGGCCTCCTTCTGGATCCAGTTCCGCAATGTTCCCAGCTTCAGGCCATGCTGCTCGGCGAAATGTGGTAGGCGTAATCCGCTGGAGCGATACCGGGCAATCCACTCCGCGCGTTCGTTTCGGTTGCAGTAGCGATGTTTCTCGATGCAAGTGGTCTCCATGCCGGTAGCTTTGCACCGGCATTAAGCGGCCGCAAGGTGCACCCTGTTTACCGCTTGCGATCAAACCTCGAGCGGCGAGCGTTCTTCCACGAAAAACCGAGCTTCGCATGGCAAACGAGATGCTCATTATCATTATCATTTCGCGCCCAAAAGTGGGCCGCGGACATCGGAGTAGGCTTTGGTTGGTTTGGTGTACACAAAACGTCGTTGCCATCGAAATAACAGATGCAATGTAAGTCAATGAAAGACAGGAATTCGGAGTGCTCGGGCCGAATGGATTTGAAGCATCGACAGCCTGAGCGCGGCCTCGCGCTCCGCTTCACACACTTCTGCACTCATCTTGATCGTCAAATGTTCGGAGGAACTTTCGCGCGGGGTCAGAAGAAATCAACAGCCCCGTTCAATTACTCCGTGTCGACGACGTCTGTAAATCTCCGTTGAGCCGCACTTGGGCAAGTCCGTCCCGAGGTCCGAAACGAGTTTTGTAGTCGTTCTGATCACTAAGCATGGCCAAGACCTTTGCCCACTCCGAACACTCCGGGAACCAAAACGCGAGGGGCACGCGCGCTAAACAGTAAGCGGACAGCTTCGGTTTCCGGTCCGGTTTGCCACCGAGATCTTCCCCGCACACCTCAAACGCCAACTAGATCAAGCCGCCTACTACGGGGTCGGGCGTCTGATAAGCATTCTGAGTTCTCCGATGCCTCCTGCATACTCGCATACCTCAGCGGGCTCCGCTGTTCCCAGAGTGGGACACGGGCTCACATAGAGCTCGCCATCAGCATATTCTTTGTCCCTCATGGCCCGGACCAACGTCAGGTTTATGTCGGTAGGCTCTAGTGGGCATCGGAGGACTTCAGTCGCTCCTAGTCTCACAGCTTCAAGGCACTCCTCCCATTTCCCAGTGCAGAGTATCAGGACGAAGGGAGTCATTTTGTCGCGCGCATGGACGGCCGACAACAACTCACGATAAGATCCGTCTGTAACATGTTCTTCGCAGAACACAAGATCTATCGGGCTAGATAAAAGCACTTCGAACGCGTGCTCGATTTTGGCGACTGTGAATGTGCTCACCGGCAATCCATCGAGCGTGCTCAACAGGGTGTTCTTGTTTTCTATTCTGGACGATACAATTAATATATGTCGGTTGCTCTGCATAGCTCCATTCCACGTCCGGTCAGGCCAAGAAACCGAAGGAGACCGATTCCAAATGGCGCGCCGCCCGTCGGATCCATGGGGTTTGGAGTAATCGGCCAGCTGCGGAGGTAAATCGGGGGAACCAGGGAGCGGCGCGTCATGCCCTCCTTTTAGGGCTTTCATTGCGCCCGGTCAATTAGGGCTACTGTGTATCCTTCCAAGGGAAATTGTGTACTGGCTGCGCGATGCCACGTGGACTTAATGCACGGAATGCTCTCCGCCTGGTCTCTTACTACTGGATGCTCGACGTCGACAACTCAGAATGATTTGGCACTGTCGCCGTAAGCGTCGTGCCCTTCTTTCCCGAAGCAATGTCCAGCGTCCCTCCCAACTCCATCAGCCGCTCTCTCATTCCCTGGATTCCCACGCCAAACGCGGGGCTCTCCTCCGAGGGCTCGGAACGAAAGCCTTTGCCATTGTCGACAACTCGTAATGTCACGGAGCTCTTTGTCTCGGTGATCTCGATCTCTGCCTTGTCCGCCCCGGAATGTCGGTGAATATTGTTCAGGGCTTCCTGGATAATCCGGAATAGAGCGATCTCGACGTTCTGCGGGAAGCGCCCGAGGGCAGGTGGCAGAACAAGTCTCACCGCAACACCGGAACGTTTTGCAAAACCCTCCACGAGCCAGCGCGTCGCCATCGCAAGGCCGGCCTCATCCAGCAGCGGAGGATGTAAGAGCTGTGCCATCGTCCGAATCTCCTGAATCGCTTCGTCAATAAACTTCACGGATTCAGAAAGTGCGCTTGCATGCCGCTCCAGATCGGCTTGCTTGCCCAGGGAATCCAGCCCCATCTTCACAAAGCTCAGTTTCTGGCCTGTCGAATCATGGAGTTCCCTGGCAATCCTCCGGCGTTCTTCATCCTGCACGCGGATGAGATACGACGAAAGCTTGCGCAGGCGCCCTTCAGATAGCTTTTTCTCCGTCACGTCACTGTTGAGTTCCAATACGACTGTGGTCCCGGCCTCTCTCTGCAAGGCCCAGCGGCTTCGTATGATCCGGGCGATGCCGTCCCGGCGAAGGTGCACCAATTCACCCTCCCAGTGCCCTGCTCGAGTCATTTCTTCATCGATCTCCTTCCACGGTTTCGGAAGCCTGGTGTGAAAAAGCGCCTGCTTCAGCTTTCCCACAGCCTCTTCCTTCTTCCATCCGTACATCTCCTCAGCACCTCGGCTCCAAAAATGGATTGTACCTTCCAGGCCGCGAACTATGACGGCGTCGTGTGCCAGATCGAGAAGAGCCGCCTGCCTCTTCAATGCGTCATTCGCCCTTCGATTCTCGGTCACATCCTCGATAGCCAGTAAGATCAGCGGCCGGCCCAGCTGAGGCTCAATACGCCGGGCGTTCAGGACTATGAGTCGCTCTCCGACATGCGGGAAACTAAGGCGGAGCTCAAAATCATCGATTCGTGAGTTGTTCTGGATAACCTCGCCAAAAAGCGCTCTCAGCCTTGCCAGGTTCGCTTGGCCATCGGCAAGCTGATGCATGAGCCGTCCTTCCTCGTCAAACTGGAAAGCGTGGTAGAACGCGGAGTTGGCGCTGATAACGCGCAAGTTTCTGTCCAGCAGTAGGATCGCCTCTCTGGCATTCTCAAAAAGCGCGTCAGCATAATTCCTCGTCTGATCCAGCGTGCGTTTGAGCGCATCTATGTCCTGGAAGGTGACGACGGCGCCGTCAATCTTGTTGTCCCACATCTTGTAGGGGCGCACGCGCAACATGTACCATCTGCCGTCCTTTTCATGGACTTCGCGTTCCTGCGGGCTGGCAGTGTCGATGGCCTCTCTCACGAACCGTCCCAGGTCGTCGATGTCGATATTGGGGCGAATCTCTCCCAGGTGCTTGTTGACATCAGCGGGGATCAGATTGAGCAGTTTTTCAGCGGGAGGCGAGAACCGCCTGATGCGCAAGTCGCTCCCGACCATCACCATGGGGATATTGACGTTGGCGATGAGGTTCAATAGGTCGTCATTCGCCGTGCTTAACTCTATGTTGCGATTCTGGAGTTCCTCATTGAGGGTGGTGAGCTCTTCGTTACTGGAGTGCAGCTCTTCTTTAGCCGTCTCGAGTTCTTCGTTGGTGCTCTGAAGTTCCTCGTTCGCCGACAAGACCTCTTCGTTGACGGTTTTGAATTCCTCAAGCGTGGTCTCGTGCTCCTCGATGAGCGATTGGAATTGTTCCTTGAGCTGCGCCACTTCCCGGGTCAAGCGCTGGTTGTCGCGAACGACGGGGCTCTCTTTGGCGCGCTCTTTACGTCCACGGGGTCTCTTCCTTACGGGAACGGTGGGCTCCTGCGCCGGATCTAGGAAGACAACCAAGAAAAAACGCTCGCTCGAACCCTGCACGCGAAGGGGCACTACTTCCAGATCGACTGCACGCCTGCTTCCGTTGGATGTGACTACCACACCTTCCTTGCGCACCGTAGAGTTGTCTTTCTTTGCCTTACTCAATGTGGAACGAAGGTCCACCAGCAGGCCTTCGCGCGCCATTTTCGACAAGCTGAATGTGGGATGTCCGGGTGCCGGTTCCAAAAAAGCACCCGTCCGCCCGTGGAATTGGACGATTTCCAACTGTTCGTTAACCACGACGCTGGCGGGTACGTAGCGGTTTACCAGCAGGCGCTCTATCTCCTTCTCCACAGTGAGAACCGTCTCGGGAAGCTTCGAAGAGCTCGGCTCTTCGGATTTCCGCTGCGTGTAATCGAGCCCCGTGAAGCAGGTGAGCAGCCGGGCCGCCGTCTTCTTCTTTTGATAGATTTTGTGTTTCTTGTCGATCAGCGTGAAGTGATCGGAAAAAGCACCCAGGCTTTCCGATCCGCCGAGCATCAAAAAACCGGTGGGCTTGAGCCCATAATGCATCGCGGGAATGACGCGTTGCTGAAGAACCGGCCCGAGATAAATGAGCAGATTGCGGCAACTGATCAGATCGAGGTTCGAGAACGGAGGGTCCTTGGCTAGATTCTGCTTGGCGAAAATACACATCTCCCGGATGGTCTTAATGATTTGATAACCGCCATCGGTGCGCACAAAGAAGCGTTTCAACCGTTCCGCAGACACTCCGGAAACCACCCCTTCCGTGTAGAGGCCGATTCGAGCCCGGTCCAGCGAGGCATCGCTGACGTCCGTCGCAAAAACCTGGATTTCTTTGGCCGCAACCGAGGAAATGGGCATGTTGGAGGCTTGTTCCCAAATGTACTCGAGGAAAATAATGCAGATGGAATAGACCTCTTCGCCCGTGGAGCATCCGGGAACCCACACGCGGACAGGTCCATCCTCGGGCTTGCGATCGCGCAACAGATTCGGGAACACGTGTTGGCGCAGTGCCCAGTAGGCCTCCGCGTCGCGGAAGAATCCTGTCACGTGGATCAGAATGTCCTTGTAGAGCTCACCAAGCTCGCTGGGAGTGCCCTTTATGTAGCTCAGGTAGTCGTCCAACTTTTCAAGCTTGTGGAGCACCATCCGGCGCTTGATTCGGCGCTGCAAGGTCGTCTGTTTGTAGTGCGTGAAGTCCACCCCCGTGGCTTCCCGGACCAGCGAGAAAAGCTCATCCAGGCTGCTCCTTTGCGTGACCCCGAGTGATTCTTCTTTATCCGCGGCCACACTTGCAATGTAGGGGTGCTTGCTGATTTGGCTCAGTTTCTCGGCGATGCCTTTCGGACTCATCACAAAATCGATGCAACCCGCGTTGATGGCGCTCTGCGGCATGCCGCTGTACTTGGCAGACTCTTGGTCTTGCGCAAAGGTAATTCCGCCCGCCGCCTTGATGGCCATGCATCCTTCCGTCCCATCCGAGGCGGTACCTGACAGGATCACGCCGATGGCGCGGTCGCCGCGGTCGTTCGCCAGGGACTGAAAGAAGGAGTCGATAGGCATGTGCTGTCCGCGCACCAGACTGCGAGCCGCCAAGCGCAGCACCTGTCCCTCGATTGCCATGCTCGTGTTAGGGGATATGACGTAGATACGGTTGGGCTCGACAATCACACCATCCGTTACTTCCTCGACCGGAATTCGCGTAGTGCGCGACAGAATCTCCCGCAACACGCTGATATGCGTGGGGTCCAGGTGTTGCACCAGTACGAAAGCCATGCCGGATCTTTCCGGCAAGTGGCGCAGAAACTCAGAAAAGGCCTCGAGTCCTCCCGCGGACGCGCCAATGCCAACGACCGGAAAGGGCTCCAATTTGCGTGGGCCAGTCGTCTCCGGTGGCACCTCTCTCGGCTCGGACTTTCGGCGGGCGTCCCTGCTGGTGGGTCTTTTCATGCCACGCCTATTACGAGGCCGTGGGGGTCGGACGACTCGAGCATGAGAGGTACCTTTCTACTCTGGGGCGGCCATTCATGCACTTTTATTGGTAGTGGAGTAGATACTAAACTCGCTTAACCGTGATGTCAAAGCACCTTCCGAACCCGAATCCAGCTCTAAGGGAAGTTCCTGGCTTGGATTGGGGTTTCACGGTATTGCCTCCCAGTCAAATTTCGCAGATTGTAGCGCTCAGGAAGAGATGGGTCGCAGGGACGGGACCCCGCGATTTCACTTCCGGAAGAGATCTACTCCTCACCCCACCGCTTCCTGTTGTCCCTTGGTTACCTTCGGTTAGATGCAGAGTGTTTCGGAACGAGGCCAAACCCCTCCTATTCCGATCAGAGTATTTTGCTTTGGAGTATGCTTGCTAGTGTTAGAAGCGAGTCCGGTTAGGCCAAAATTCTGGTTTCGCAGTCGGAACCTCGCTCTTTCGGGTTATCTGTAGCGGAAACGAACCCTCGCTGGCGCGGGAGGCAAGACTTGTCGGACCTCAGGATTCTTATCGCCGACGGTCATGAATTGATGCGCCGGGGAGTGCGCTCGTTGTTGGAGGCGGAAGCGGGCTGGACGGTTGTCGGCGAAGCGGCCAATGGCCAAGAACTGGTGGAGAAGACCGAGAAGCTGAGACCCGATGTCGTGGTACTCGACATTAGCATGCCCCGCCTAAATGGCCTCGAAGCCGCGCATCGCATCAAGAAGATTCTTCCAGAGGTAAAGATACTGATATTGAGCATGCACGATTCCGAGCAGATGGTCCGCTCTGTGCTTGATGCTGGTGCTCGCGGGTATATAGCGAAGTCCGACACCGCGCGAGATTTGGTTATCGCCATCGAAGCCCTGCGCCGAAATAAGACTTTTTTTACGCCGAAAGTGGACCAATTGGTATTGGATTCCTTCCTGCGGAGCGAGTCCACCAAAAAGACCTTGCAGGATCCTCTAACTTCGCGCCAAAGAGAGATTGTTCAGCTTCTCACGGAAGGCAAAACGAGTAAAGAAGTCGCCACTCTGCTGAATTTGAGCATCAAAACAATCGAAACACATCGCGCCAACATCATGAAAAGACTCCATTGTCACTCCTTCAGTGACCTGGTCTTCTACGCGATCCGTAACAATATCATTCATCTCTGAACGCAAAAGGTGCGGTACGAATATGCCAGTGATCCCGCTGGCAATTTCACCGGCAACCGCACCCTTGGGCACGCAGAGATTTGGTCCGGATATCGCAACCACATGGTGCGAGTGCCCAGCCGGCGGAGTAGTCCGAGCGCATCGGTTTGGACAGTGAATTGGTCCACAAAACGCCGCGGCAGTCGAAGCGAGGAACATAGCGTAAACTAGCCAAAGGCCGGATTTTGGGGAGTGGTCGGGGCGAATGGATTTCAACCATCGACCTTCTGGGCCCGAACTAGCGTGGCACAAATCTTGCCCGCTTCAGCTGGCCTCGCTTGGGAACAGAAGCCTCGCTCCCCTCTCTCAGTTGCCCTAAGTTGAACTTAGGCGCGGACTGCGAACAAGACCTGACAAATTGAGCCGAC
Source organism: Acidobacteriota bacterium (assembly GCA_003224515.1). Lineage (GTDB taxonomy): Bacteria > Acidobacteriota > Terriglobia > Acidiferrales > UBA7541 > Acidiferrum. The sequence continues at coordinate 3,467 of QHZC01000427.1, read as the reverse complement.
CGACTTCATTCGAGCTGTCATCGACAGTTAGGCTCGATCGCACTCGCGGTGGGGCGACAACGTTGACCAGCGTTTTCAAGCGATGCTAGCATCCCGGTTTGGTGGAGAAGGACTGATGCGAAAAGCGTTATGTTTGACCTGTGGCCTAACGCTGATTCTCACTTGGTACACTGCGAAAGCGCAAAAAGCTCCGGCAATTCCGGAATTGCCGACTCTTGCCCTTGACAACATCTCTCCTGGTATCCGGGACCAGATTCAAGAGGCTTACACCGACGCCCGCGCTCACATGAGCGACGACGCTGAAATCGGGCGGCTGGGTATGGTCCTGCAGACCTACGGGCTGTTCAAAGAAGCGGCAGTGTGCTACCGGTGGGCCTGCCAGCTAGCGCCCTCAACTTTTCGGTGGGCCTACTACCTAGGGATGGTTGAGGCGGCCGAAGGACACTGTGATGCTGCTGCCACCACATTTCGCCTGGGTACGCGTTTCGACCCCGACTATGTCCCTGCGCAGTTACGGCTAGCCGGCTGCCTCTTCCTTTCCGCCGACTGGGACGAGAGCGAGGGGCTTTATGAGGGGATCGTGAAGCAGCACCCTGACAATGCTGACGCCTATTACGGGCTTGGCCGAGTTCGCGCGGCCCGCCATAACCTGCCAGGCGCGGCCGAGGCCTACAACAAAGCGTGTGCGCTGTTTCCGGAGTTCGGGGCTGCCCATTACACTCTAGCGCTGGTCTATCGCAACCTCGGCCAGGTTGGCCAAGCGGAGGAACAACTTCGCTTGTACAAGAGATACAAGGATGGCGTTCCTCCGTCAAGAGACAGGCTGTACGATGAGGTTCGGGCACTCAACCGGAGCGCGACGTTCCAGGTGCAAATCGGCATGGAGCTCGCGCGGCAAGGGAAGCTGGAGGAATCCGTGACGGCACACGAGAGGGCGCTCGAAATCGATTCGCATCTGGTCCAGGCACACATCAATCTGATCCAGCTTTACGGGCGGCTCGGTCAATTCGAGAAGGCCGAGGAACACTATAGTGCCGCGATCCGTCTCGATTCAGGCTCTGCCGATAGCTATTACAATTACGGGGTGTTTCTCCTGAGTGTTGAAAAATATCAGCAAGCCGAGAACGCTCTTCGGAAAACCATCGAAATCGATCCTTTCCGCGCCGACGCCCATAACAATCTCGGGTTCCTCCTCGAGCGGCAGGGCAGATTGTTGGATGCTGTGACCGAGTACCGAACAGCCATCGAGAACAAACCCGACAACCGACAGACGCATTTCAATCTGGGCCGAGTGCTGGTGAACCAGCAGAAGTACCAGGAGGGAATTCAGGAGTTGGAAAAGGCGATCGAGCCGGAGGATGAGGATACTCCACGATACGTTTACGCGCTTGGTGCGGCGTTCGCACGGTCAGGCGACCGGCAGAATGCCCTGCGCTACTTGCGTCAAGCCCACGACGGGGCGGTAGCGCGCGGCCAGTCCGACTTGGTTGCCAGCATCGAGCGCGATCTCAACACTCTCGAAGCGCCGAGAGCTCCACGGTGAAAAAGAAAGGGCGTGGCCTCCCCAGACCTTCAGCAGAGGAAAAACACAGCCACAATTACGGTCGGCGCGACTTCCTGAAACTGCTGGTCTTAGGAATTGCCGGACGTATTAGCACGCCGTGGAGTACCGCTACCCATGTTCCCTCGCCTGTTCCGCTGTTCCGCGAAGTGGCCGAGGAAGTTGGGCTCAAGTTCCACCATTTCACGGGTGCCACGGGAGAGTTCCTTATGCCGGAAATCATGGGTGCCGGCGTGGCCCTTTTTGACTATGACAATGACGGCGACCTGGATGTCTATCTGGTGCAGGGCACGATATTGGACTCCGCTCAGGATCCGCGCCGTGCGAAGTTCCCCCCTCCACCGGGCTGGGTGCCCGGCAACCGGCTCTTCCGCAATCTGCTGAGCGAGACCGGAAAGCTCGCATTCGTGGACGTCACCGGGAAAGCTGGAGTCGGGCACATCGGCTACGGAATGGGAGTCGCTGTCGGAGACTACGATAACGACGGCTTCCAAGACCTGTACGTCACAAACTTCGGACACAACATCCTCTACCACAACAATGGCGACGGCACGTTCACTGATGTCACTCTCCAGGCCGGTGTCGATGATCCGCGCTGGAGTACAAGCGCCGCGTGGGTTGATTATGATCGCGACGGACGCCTCGATCTTTTCGTTGCCAACTATCTTGACTTCACAGTGAAAGGAAACAAGCAGTGTTATGCGTCCACAGGTGAGCGTGATTATTGCACCCCGAAAATGTACCAGCCGGTGCCGGCTCGCCTGTTCCACAACCGTGGCAACGGCACGTTCGAGGATGTCACCGAGGCAGTAGGAATCGGAGCTGCGGTTGGGCCCGGCCTCGGAGTCGTCTGCGCCGACTTCAACGGCGATGGCTGGCCAGACATTTACGTCGCCAATGACGGAGCCGCCGCCCACCTGTGGATCAACCAGCGAAACGGCACGTTCAAGGAGAAGAGTTTGTTGTCAGGAGCCGCATACAACGCTGAGGGCGCGCCGCAGGCCGGGATGGGTGTGACGGCTGCCGATTTTGACAATGACGGCGACGAGGACATCCTCAAAAGCAACTTGACCAACGAAGGCTGCAACCTCTACGTCAACGATGGCCGTGGAAACTTCTACGATGCGTCAGTGGAACTTGGTCTGTTCCGGCCTACTTTCCCCTACACCGGGTTCGGTACCGAATGGTTTGACTACGACAACGACGGATGGCTGGACCTATTCATTGCCAATGGCGCTGTGAACCGTATTGAGTCGTTGCGCGGAAGTCCGTATCCGTTTAACCAAAATAATCAGTTGTTTCGCAACGAGGGCGATGGAAAGAGATTTCGAGAGCTGACAGCAGGCGCCGGGCCGGCCTTTGCCGTCTCCGGAGTAAGCCGCGGAGCAGCCTTTGGCGACATCAACAACGACGGCGCCATTGACATTGTGGTCGCCAACAACAATGGCCCGGCACGGCTGTTACTGAACCAGACTCACTCCCTGAACTACAATCACTGGCTCCTGGTTGGCCTCCAAGCAGCCTGTGGAAATCGCTTTGGGATTGGCGCCAAGATCGAAGTCCGCCAGCGGGGGAGAAAACTCCTGCGGCGCGCTCATACGGACTCGAGCTACCTAAGCGCGAACGACGTCCGGGTTCATTTTGGTCTAGGCGAAGACGCAAAAATTGAAGAAGTAATCGTGTACTGGCCGGACCGTTCGACTGAAGCGTGGGATAGGATCCAAGCGGACCGAATTGTCACGATCCGCCAAGGGACTGGCCGCGGCATCCGGCGCAAGGGCTAAGATTCACGTTTGCGTTGCGCGGGGAAATCCGTCGTCCGTGCGTCCCAACCCTTGGTTCAGAGAGAAACAAAAGAGCTTTGAAGAGAAACAAAAGAGCTTGACAAAGTCTTAGCGGAGTTGGT
>QHZC01000426.1:1528-3714 GCA_003224515.1 Acidobacteriota bacterium | reverse complement strand
TCATTCACTGAGGGCCCAGACGCCCGGCACGGGAGCTTTAACGGGCACAGTAAAAGACCCTTCTGGAGCCGTCATTCCTAATGCCACGGTAACCCTTACGAGTGTGGACACCGGGCAAGCGCGCACGACCATGACCGGAGCCGACGGCGTTTACCGCTTTAGCCTGCTTCCGCCCGGGAATTATCGCGTAAGAATCGAATCGAGTGGCTTCAAGCCGGTGGAGGTTCCCTCTGTCACGGTAGCCGTGACGGAAACCGCGGTCCTAGACCGCAACCTAGAAGTCGGCGCGCAAGCACAGACCGTTACTGTAGAAGGCGAGGTCGAGAATATTCAGACCGCCAGTTCAACGCTGGGCACTGTGGTGAATACGCGCAGCATGGAATCGCTTCCTCTGAGCACTCGGAATTACACGAACCTTTTGGCCATGACCGCGGGAGCCAACGCCGGTGTGGCGAACTCCACAACCTTGGGCAAGTCTGCCACGGGTATCGCCGTGAATGGTGCTGACATTGGCCAGAACACCTACTTGCAGGACGGTGTGGCCGTGAATACCTGGTCGAGCACGAACACCACCCAAGAAGGTACCAACTCGGGTGCGTTTCCGACGCCAAATCCGGACACGATACAGGAGTTCAAGATTCAGACCGGGAACTACGATGCCGGCTACGGCCGCAATCCGGGCGCCAACGTTAACGTCATCACCAAGTCCGGCACGAACGACTTCCATGGGAGCGCTTTTGAATTCTTCCGGAACACCTCCTTGAATGCCAACGACTATTTCTTTAATGCCGGCTCCGCGCCGGGTACGCCGAAGCCGACGCTGAACCAAAACCAATTTGGCGGTACTTTCGGCGGCCCAGTGAAGAAAGACAAAGTTTTCTTCTTCGTGGCTTATCAGGAGACTGCTGAAAAGAACGGCATCGCGGGCTTTGGCTACTCGGTGGTGAATTTATCTCCGATTCCAGGAGCAAGCGAAAGTTTTGCGGATCGTGGGACCTGCCCACTAACCGCGACTTCGGAGGCCGGGTGCGATACGCAAGCCCAAAAGTTCGCTGCGGCCTTGGGTTCGGCGGTTTGTTCGAATAAGGGACAAGACAAGGTTAAGACAAAGGGTTCGGTGGCAGTCGCTTGCGATGGATCGAACATCAATCCGATCGCCCTCAGACTCATGCAACTGAAGCTGCCCAATGGGCACTATGTGATGCCCAGTTCAAGCTCGCTGTCCACTGGGTGCTCGGTGGCGGCCAATTTGTGTCCCGCGGGCACATCGCAATACCCGCTGGACAGTTTCACCGATCCCGCCACCTTCCACGATCATCAAGGCATGGGCAACTGGGATTACATCATCAACAGCAAGCACACCTTGTCAGGACGCTATTTCTTTGAGCAGGACCCCACCAACGGGAATTTCGCCTCCAATGGAACGAGGATCACGGCGACCAATATCCTCCCCGGCTTTCCCATATTCGAACAGAAAACATACCATGCAGGGCTGCTGAGGCTCACCTCGGTCCTATCGAATAACCTCGTCAACGAAGCTCGGGTCTCCTATCAGCGTGTTATCGCCGTAGCGAATAATTTAGATACGTACACCAATTCGCAAATCGGCATTACCGATTTGACGCCGGGAGTGGACAACCTCTCCGAGGTCAGCATCAGCGGCCTCTACAGTTTTGGATCGAACACCGCCTTTGGACTTTCCAACAAGAGCAACCAGTTCGAGGGAGCCGACCAGGTCTCCTGGGCGCATGGCAAACACACTTTTCGAATCGGCGCCGAGGGACAGCACGTAATCAATGACGCTAGTAGCGCGGGTAGCGGGTATATGAACATCTCGTTCAGGACTTTTCCCGATTTCCTGATTGGCCTACCGGCGTGCGTGATAGGTGCCACCGGTCCAATGGCTACCATATCCAGCCTCCCTGCGAATGACTACGTCAATGGCGTTCCCTGTAACGGGAGCAAATCCGCGAGCAACGTCAAGAGCGCAGGCGGAACAACCCAAGCCAATGCGAACTATCAATATATGTGTCGTCTCAACTACATTAACGCGTTTGTCCAGGACGATATCAAGGTTACACCGCGATTTACTCTGAATGCCGGCGTGAGGTGGGAGTGGGATGGATTTCCGACGGTTGCGAACGGAGTCACAAGCACGTATTGGCCTAGCGGGAGTTTACTGCGGG
>QHZC01000426.1:0-1480 GCA_003224515.1 Acidobacteriota bacterium | reverse complement strand
GTCGAGCGAACCGGGAACGATCGGCGGAACAGGATGCAGCCTGGCTGGATTTGTCGTGCCCGATAATTACACGGGTAATCTTCCAGCCGGCGTCACCAGGAACTCTACAAATTACGTCAGCCAAACCACGCCTCCCTGGCATAACTTCGCGCCGCGGCTTGGCTTTGCCTGGCAGCCACTGTCGAGCAACCGTTTTGTGGTACGCGGCGGAGCAGGAATGTTTTACGAATTGATCAACGGAATTCAGGGCGCCTACATGTCCATGCGGGTTATGCCCGGTGCAGTGAATGTCCAATCATCGCCACTCGCAAGCTGGACCGTGCCAGGGGTAGCTCCGGCCGCGTTTCCGGGCCCAGTGGGCGGTTTCGGCTTTACTCCTCTGTGGTCAGACCCCGCGACAAATCAAACTTCGAACCTTCAGCTAAATCTGACACCGCAGAATCTGACAACGCCGGTAACCTACGAATGGAACCTGAATACGCAGTATGAATTCCTGCCCAACTGGGTTCTCGAACTAGGCTATGTCGGCTCGCATGGTATCCGCCAGGAGCAGGGGGGATCGGTAATCAATGCGACCAATTGGAACTCGGCACAGTTGATCGCCCCCGGCAGCCCGCTTAGCATTGCGAACGGGATCAACTGCGACAACGCCAAGATATATTGCAATACCTCCGCGAACGCGAACCTCCGTACGCCCTTTTTGGGGATGTCTACGAATTCCGCGCTGTTTGCCACCAACGGCGCCTATAGATACGATGCCTTTCTGGCGACCTTGCGGAAAACATTCTCCAAGGGGTTGCAATTTCAAGTTTCATATACCTGGGATAAAGGCTTAATTACACAAGGTTATGGCATCAACACCCCACCTTACTCAATTTTGCAACTAGGTCCCAACGCCGATTACCATCCACAGCGCGTGGTGATCAACTACGTTTGGAATCTGCCGGCACATTTCAACCGGTGGAGAGGGAAAGTTTTGAATGACTGGACGTGGGCCGGCGTGACCACGGTCCAAAATGGCGTTGCGTTCACAGTTTATGACGGCAACTCCGGAGCCGCCTTCTTCCAAGGCGGCGTAGCGGGTGATACGTATGGGCCCGCCCAGATCTGCCCGGGCGTGAACCCGTTGACGTCAGGCCCGATCGAGACAAGGTTAGGTGGCCCCCTGAGCACAAATGGCTACTTGAACCCGGCTGCCTTCGCGACCTCAGGCTCTTGTTCGTTACCGATTGCGCCCGGTGACGACCCGGCTGCAAGCACCCCAGCTACTATGTACGGGAACATCGGCCTCGGTACGTACCTCTCTCCGGGGCAATATAACTGGGATATGTCCATTTCGAAACTGATCAAGATTCAGGAAAGCAAATCCCTGGAGTTCCGAGGCGAATTCTTTAACACCTTCAACCACCCACAGTTTTCGTTCAATCCTGTAGACGATCCGGCATTCGCAGCGCAGGATTCCTCCGCCAACAACTTTGGC
>QHZC01000078.1 GCA_003224515.1 Acidobacteriota bacterium | reverse complement strand
CATCACCGGTAATCTTTACAGAAAAGAGTAAGGCTTCAACGGTTCGTCCTGGCTCGTTTGCTGCAGGGGCAGTGAAAATGCCGAGAAAGTCGGCTTGAACTAAGGTGCATCCGAGTTCTTCAACCAGTTCGCGGACAAGACACTCTGTAGGCGTCTCTCCGTCTTCTAGCTTTCCGCCGGGCGTGAAGCTTTTTCCACGCTACTGTTTGTGGATTTGGATGTTGCCGCTCGCTATGAATCCTCCATTATTGTAGGAGAAATTTGGTCCGGTTACGCTGATGAAGAACGAGTCCTTACCCGCGCCAGGTTCAGCATTATCGCAGGCGTTTACAGTGTATGTGTAGCCCGATTTCTGGTTCACCTTGGCGTCGCCCTTGAACGTCCCGCAGTTGCCTTGGAAAGTGACCGACGGCACACTCGTGTTCGCGCTATGCACATCGATGCTCCCACCCGTAGCGCCATCATCGTGGTACGAAAGTGACGCGTTAGGCTTATCGTTCTGGGCGACAAATCCGAAGTTGGCGGTAAGACCGGGCGTTTGGGAAGTGATTTGGCCGCCGCCGGTGATCTTCTCTGCCCCTGGCGGCGGTGGCGGAGGGCTACCTGCGCAACTTCCGGTCGTGACCACCGAGCCCGCTGTCGCCATAAGCTGGTGAGTGAAATTCGCCCGGATCTTCCGGCGGCTCGTCGGGTTATCAGGACCGTCCGGGCCGACCTCCGTGTTAACAAGATGATCGTCAGAAGCTCTGCCGTAGGAACTTCGGACAAGCAAAGCGGAAATGAACCCAACTGCTTTTCCCGCTATTCTCGCTGACCGGGGCGATCCCCGACGAAGTTTGCACCTCGGCGGCGTTTTGATAGCGCTCCCGCTGCGAACCGAAAGCCGCCAGCAGCCGCGGTGCCATCACCGCTCCCGCTCCAGGCAGAGAATCAAAGATGAAAAAATCGGGATGCGCTTCGGCCGCCTCCTGAATCTGCCGACCTAAGCCTTCAATACCCTCATGGAGAACCTGAATCAGTTGCACCAACACCTTCACCACCGCCACCTTGGCCTCCACCACGGCGCGATCTTTCAGCGCGGGCTTGGCCTCCCCGATGGCTTTGATCCGGCTCTTGATCAGCTCTTCCTTGCGACTGTGATGCTTGCGGAAAAATTTCCGCAAGGTGTCCGGTTCTGCCTTTTGCAGTGCTTCCAGCGTGGGCCAGCGCTCCAGCAGAGCGCAGACCAGGGGAGTACCTATGTCCTCGAACCAGCACGGAATCTGCGGAAAGTAAATTTTCAAGTGAGCTTCCAAACGATTGCTCTGGGCCGTCTTTTCGTCGACCAGCTTGCGTCGCTCTTCCACCAGATTCTGGATACGCCGCGTAGCCTCCGTATCCGGCGACAAGCGGCGCAACTTCTCCCGATGCATCTGCAACAGGTCCAGCAGCAGATCGGCATCGCTGGGATCATTCTTGGCCCCCGAGGAATAAAAGGCCTTCCGCAAGTTCGCGGTCATGGCCGGCGGCACCGGAAAGATATGCAGCTGTTCGTACTTGCTCAGCATGAATACCAAGGCTCCGCGGATCTGCTCCACGGCCACCGCAATCGGCCGACCGGCAAAGCGCTGACTCATCTGCGCGACCCAGGCCTCAACGGCCTCCGGCATATGCTCCACTTCTCCGCGCTCACGCGTACTGGAGTTGGCCTCTTGCAGGCTCCAAACATGCTTTTGGTCCGCCCAATCAATGGCCAAAAAAGCGACATACTGGACTTCGGGTTGGTTTGGCGACGGCGCTCAGATAAATTGACCTGCCTTCTTCTCGGATTTAATTGATCCATCCATTCACAGCAGGGAGAGAAGAGAACTTTTTCCCAGCGGCTGTTCGGTTTTGATTGAGAGGGGGGCTGCTGGAGGGTAAGGGGAGACCGCTGGGTTATGCCTTGGGGGCAGCGGCATTGTGGGGCTTGAGCACTTCGTTCCCATCGTTCTGGCTAAGGCGAAGACACGGGACCCCACGGTAGTCCCATCTCGTCTTAATTATAGGTCATGAATCCGAAGTCAGCTTCGGCCGCAGGCTGACGCACTGCCTCATGTTGATGACGTGGCTGTTCTCGGTGAGACGGTCAATCAAGGCTGCCGTCAGGTGATCGTTCTTCAGAAAGGAACGCCATTCGCTAAAGCCGAGATTGGAAGTAATCAAGGTAGGCATTCTCCGGTGCCGCTTGTGTAGGAGGGTGAAGAACAAACCCACTTGCGCGGGTTCCACTTCGACGTAGCCGATCTCATCGATCAACAGACAATCGTAGGAGAGATAGCGCTTCAGGACTTGCGGCTCCGAATGGTCGGCGGCCGAGCGAAACAGTTCTGCAATCAGTTCCGCAAACGAGACGAAGCGTCCCGTGTATCCACGCTGAATAGCCTGGATCAGGAAGCCGGTCGCTAGTCCTGTTTTCCCGCAGCCGGTCGGGCCCACCCAGATCAGGTTCTGACTTTTGCTCAGGAAATCGAAGGCATCGTAGAGAGAGAGGATTCTTTTCTTGTCGAGCTTGGGCTGCCGCTCGAAGGGAAAGGTTTCCATCAGCCACGGCTCCGGAATGCGAGCGCGCTGGAGCCGCAGCTTGCGGGCATTCTCGGCGCGGATCTTGGATTCTTCTTCCAACACATAGCGCAGCAAGCGGGCTGGCGAAAAGCCTCGCTGCCCGGCCAGAGCTAAGTACTCGTCCCAATGAGCCAGCAGACCCCACAGCCGCAGATACTTCAAGGTCTTGGTCAGCTCCTCATCCATCGTTCTCTTCCTCGTTCGGGTCCACCAGCATCTGCTCATAGCCGGAAAAATCCGGTGCATCGGTCAGACGGCCTTGCTGATAGGCTTCCCGTTCTTGGAAGCTCTCATCTACCTCCACGGCGAAGAGGGGAAGCTCGCCTTGGCTGAGGCATAAGCGCGCGATCCGCTCCAGGGTTTCCAGATCGCTGATCCCATAGCGCAGCGCCCGTTCCACCGTCTGGAGAAACAGCGCTGGGGGCACGCGGCCGGCCAAGACAAACAGCTCGCGCAAAAAATGGTGTCGTGGGATGCCCCCTGCCGACTGCAGGACGAAGTCCAGGTAGTGGCCCACCGTGGGCGACATGGCGCGCAGTCGCTTCTCTTCCTCTTCGGTCGGCCGCTTGCGATCTTTCGGTTGGCGCTCGGGCTTGGGTATCCCCTCCGGACTGAATAATTGGTTATGAACCCCATCGGCGGGCAGGGCATACTCGGCCAGGCATTTGCGGCTTTGGTAGATCTTCAAGCGGTCGCTGTATTCCAGCACCTTCACTTCCGGGCAGCTGGTTCCTGGCACCCAGTAATAGTTGCCTTCGAAGGCCACATAGCCATACTGGTCGGTCTTCCGCTCATGGAGCAGATAGGGTGGAGGAAGATGCGGGGACAGGGGAACCAGAGCCTCGCGCTCTTGCAGGAAAGCTTGGGCAGGAATCAGCCTGCTCTTGGCCACCGGCCGCTGTTCCATGCGCACCGTGGCCCACTCCCAGGCCTGCTGATTCAGGTCCTCCAGAGTTTGGAAACGGCGCCCCGGGAAAAAATTCGTTTCCACGGTCCAGAAGCTCCGTTCCTCGCCGGCCTTGCGGTTGGCGTGTCCCTTTTCATGACACACGAAGTGGAATCCATACTGCTTGGCGAAGGCCTCCATCTCCGGCACCAGCACCGCGTTCCGGCCCGTTCCCTTCAGGCGCGCCAGATTGGTGTTGTCGATGATGCACTGGTGCGCGGCGTGTCCCCAGAACCTCAAGGCCTCGTGCAGGAAGCATTTCATGCGGAAGCGGTTAAACACCCGATAAAATCGCAAGTACCGCCGCTTCGAGTAACGCAAGTACATGAGGCTGGCGATGAGCCGTGCGGGTTGGTCGGCCAACCGTACTACATAGGGACTGGTATCGTGCTGCATCTCGGCGCCCGGCTGATCGGGCACACGGTCGCAGCGGCTCTTCTCGCTGCGGTTCCTCGCCAGCTGGCGCAGCATCCGGGTCAAGGTGGAATAGGCCACCGGGATGCCTTCTTCTTCGACCAGCTTCTCGTGCACGCGCTGCGCCCAGCCGTCGCATTCCTGGTACAACCGCTCGAGAAGCTCGGCATCCATGCGGATCTTGTCCTTGCGCACCCGAAGCGGCATCTCCCCCTTTTGCTCCAGGATGGACCGCACCGTGTTACGGCTGATCCGCAGACGGCGAGCAATCTCGTGCCGGCTCATGCCCTCCTGGTGGAGCAAAAACACCGCTTTGCGCTTGTCCGCTTCGATCATGGAGTTTCCTCATGCTGTCGGAAAACGCTCGCGTCCGGCTCAAAATTCCGGCGGTCAGCAGATGAGCCTGTGCATAAAAGGCTGGGGTCTTCAGCCGCCGGTCTTCGCTTTTGCCCATCACCCGCTGCATGTACTTCTGCGTGATCTCCAGGTCTTTGAGCAGCACCCGTTCAAACTCGTTGCAGCCGTCAGGGTCCTCCGGCACTTGCCGCATCCATTCCAGGGCCAGCCCGATGTGACCGTTGAGAATCGCTTCGCGAAACGACTCCGGCCCGCGAAAGTAGCCCTGGGCCAGTTGTTCGATCTCGCGCACACTGAGCTTCTTCCCGCTCACGGCCACCACGAAGTCCTGAACCTCCTGCTTCTGCACCCCGTTCATACGCATGAACGGTCGCAGCGTGTACATGTAGGCATAAACCGGAAAGCTTCCGCTGAAGATCTGCTCCCGCACCAGTGGGCTCATCTCTGCGATCAGCCCCAGTCGCATGCTCACCCAAGATTTACTCCGCGATAGCTGTTGGGCGATCTCGGCCACACTCATCTGCTCGAGCTTCCGCAGCTCGTCCAGGAATCGGGCCTGCTCCAGAATGCTCAGGGACTTGTTGTTAGAAATCCGCAGCAGATTTAGAATGGCGGTGGCTTCCTCTCCTCCCAGGGAGGCATAGGGCGCTACTCCGATTCCCAGCTTCGAGGCGCAGCGGTAGCGCTTGAATCCGTTGAGCAGAATGCTGCACTGCGCGCTGTCCATGCCCTCTAAAGGCTCCTCGATTCCGCGCTGCGCGATCGAGGCCAACAAGCGCGCCTCCACAGCCGCATTCTTCATCCGGTAGCTCTCATATCTCAAATCCAGCGTGGCCAGCTCCACTTCTCGTCCCATCCAAGCCTCTTAGGGATAGCGAGCGTTTTTTTTCAAGTAGCTCAGAACGTACTCGATCTTGCGGCGGCGCGAAATGCTGTGTTGTCTCATCGCCCGCACCAACGTCTCCAGAATCTCCTCCTCGCTCACCCGTCGACCCTCGATCAGACTGGTCACCATACCCACATAACTGACTATGCCGGCATCGAAGCGCACCCCATCCCGCTCCCGTTGGCCCTGGCTGACCGCCACTCGGCGATGGTGATCGGCCGGCGTTTCCCCCTGGCTACGCTTGCCGTTTTGCTGCTTTTTCTTCCCTTTCCCTTCCTCGGTGCCGTAGTACTCCACACTGCGCTCGGTCGAACGCCGCTTGCGGTGCGCTTCCTTGCACCCAAACGGACATCGCAGATCCCAACGCCCGCCGTTACGAGGATGAGTGAGGAAGAAAATCCGGCAATGCCGGCAACGGCTCAAACAGGGCCGCAGTTTCGGCCTGCTCCGCAGAACCGAGCGCAACACGACATAGTAGGGCCCCACCAGTGCCCGTACCGCGCTCCTGCGGTACCAATCCGGACGGAACTGGAAATGTTCCTGGATTTTTACGACTAAAAACCCAGGGTTTGGCTTATGATAGAGATCTCGTTATTCACATCCTTGTCCTACCCGATGGGCACTCCGGTGTCCAGAGGGTAGGGGCAAGGATTTTTTTCTGACCACTGCACCTGGGCAAACCGCTTCTAGAATCTGCTGCCGGGGATGTGTCTGTCATTTAGCTGAATTTATCTGAGCGAGGGGTGGGTCAACTTTGCTGAGCGCTATAGGACAGTCGGGTTCAAGGATTATTGAGATTTGGCATGGCTATCATCCTCCAAGCAACCGCTGCGCTTGCGAGAGATAGACCGGCACAAATCAGCATTATGAAGCGGAATCCAAAAATAAAGGCGCGCTCAATAGAGACTCTGATTGCTGCCGCTGTGTCCGAATCAAGCGTTGCCGGAACCTCCAGCGCGGCGAGTTTGATCTCGTTCGCCCGAAGATCGTGCACTGTACTCGCTGGGATGGCCAGATTTAACAGGCTACGGTTCAGATGAAAGCTGAACGCAGTTACCGCCGCGACCCCCAAGACCGCAATCGAAAGGAGTCCGGCAACTCGGGCGACGGCGTTGTTGATTCCAGAAGCAGTCCCGGCGCGATTCTGGTCTACTGATCCCATGACAAGCGTCGTCAAAGGAGCCACGCTGACGGCCAGTCCGAAGCCGAGCACCACAAATGCGGGGAAAAACATGCGCCAGTAGCTAGCGCCGACTGAAGGTAATGCGAAGAGCGCAAATCCCGCCGCGGCGATGACGGGGCCGATAATTAGTGGTCGTCTAGCTCCATAACGAGCGACCAGCCCGCCGGACCAGCGCGACAGCAAGAACATGAGGATAATGAGGGGGAGTACGGCGGCGCCCGTGGCTGTGGCCGAGTAATGTTGTACCTGTATTAGATTCAAGGGAAACAAGAAGAAAAAAACCCCAAGGGCGGCATAGAGAAACAGTGTGAGCAGGTTGGCACCGCTGAAATCGCGTGAACGGAAGAGCTCCATAGGGACCATAGGAGAGTCGGCACGAGATTCGATGAAGAAGAAGGTAATCAGAGATGCGCAGCCAACGATCAAGGTTCCCCAAACGGAAGGATGGCTCCAACCTAGACTCGCAGATTCAACGAAGCCGAACGTTACGCTGCCTAGACCTACCGTGGCGATCAGCGCACCTGTCCAATCGATGCTTCCTCGCGCGGTGGTTCTGCTTTCAGGAACCCGCCACAGTGAGAGTGCAATCGCTACCGCCGCGAGGGGTACATTGATGAAGAACGCCCAGCGCCACGAAGCGTGCTCGATTAACCATCCGCCCAGAATTGGTCCCATTGCTGTTGTGATCGCAGTAAAGCCGGACCAAGTCCCGATGGCTCGACCGCGCTCTTTCTGACTGAATGACGCGCTGATGATTGACAGGCTACCAGGCACGAGGAATGCAGCTCCCAGTCCCTGGACGGCTCGCGCTAGCACCAATTGGCGGATGTTCGGGGCTAGACCGCAGCCAACAGAGGCAACCGCGAAAACAGTCACGCCAATTAGAAATATCCGTCTACGACCCAACCGGTCGCCCAGCGAGCCGCCCACCAGAATCAACGCGCCAAGAAGCAATCCGTACGCCTCGACGACCCACTGGATGTCAGTAACCGTGCCACCAAGGCTAGATTGGAGCGCCGGCAGCGCCACATTCACGACCGTGCTATCAATAAAGGCCATGCTAGAGCCAAGGATCGTCACTGCGAGAATCCACGGCCCAGCTTCTGACGTGCAGGGAACGGTGGCATATCCCGATTCAATGGCGGCTTCATCACACGGCGGTTTCATGATTGCCTTTTTTCGGTCGGAAGAGAAGCTAGCAGCGCGGGCATAGCAAAGCAACCGTCTCCGAATTTAGTCACGGCGGCGAGCAGAAAGTGGACTGTGTTAACGCTGTTGCCCAAGCCTTCAGGCTCGCGGTGGGACGTCGAAAGTACCGTGACAGTTGTGAGTATTTCGGGAAACCAACGCTCCACGAGACTAGCCCAGGAAGAATAGTTGTGCGCCAGCACGCCTCAGCTGCAAAAGCAGGTCCATCGTGGAGCGAACCCCAATTGTGGGACAGTTTTTGCGGTCAAACCCAACAAGCTGACCTGTCAACGTAAATATCTTCCATCGAAGCGGGCACGCAAAATTGCATGCCCCAGCCGACAAAAGTTACTCTCGTCCGGCTGAGTAGCTCTGTACTTCAGATCCGGTTGCCCCAATCAACGTAAATCCCTATATTTCCGCCAACTAGGCCGCCTTCGCAGGCTAGGCTTTTGGCGCAGAAAGTTGGCAGGTTGGCCAATTCCTCCGCTCTATGAATTTCATAACTGGTGCCGCACCGGGGAGATCAAATGGAGATAGTGCGTCTGCCTGGTGAGCAAAGGCTCTGCTCTTGATATTGGGAAAGAGAGGAACTACTCAGCGGTGGGCAACCTGGCCAGCAACAAGGCCGGCGCATTCCTTTAAGTTCCGTGCGTACGCGCTCAATGTGCTGCCTTCTGGATTTCATTCTCCACAGTTAAGTCTGCCGACAAACTTTAGATACGGAATGCCAGCAAGGCGAAGAGCATACGTGTTTTTTTTCACCATTGACGTAAGGACCATAGTTCTATATCTTATCTTTTATAAAGACCATAGATATGGATCTTACAATGAATCGTTCAATCCCTCCAAATCGACCAACCGGCAGTTTGCCATTGCCCGTGCTGCACGTCCTGCGCAAGCTTGGCCATGACATCAGGGACGCGCGGCGCCGGCGGCGCATTCCGGTGGCGATTGCCGCACAGCGAGCGTCGATCAGCAAGACGACCTGGCTCAAAGTCGAGAAGGGCGACCCCGGTGTTCTGGCCGGGACTTACGTGACGGTGCTTTTCGTCCTGGGGCTTGTGGACAGAGTCGCGCAGCTTGCCGATCCGGGCACTGACACGGTCGGCCTGCGTCTTGAAGAGGAGCAATTGCCGCAGCGCGTTCGCAACAAGCGCGCCCGGCCCGAAAGCGGAAGCTAATGGAAAGGACCGTTCTCGCCTATGTCGACTTTGACGGCGTCCCGCATCTGACGGGACGGCTGTGGGCGCGCGCGCGCGGCGGCAGGGAGAGTGCGTCGTTCGAATACGACAAATCTTGGCTGGAGAATCCTCTGAGATTTTCCCTGGAGCCGGCCCTGCAGCTCGGGCCAGGGCCATATCACACGGCCGACGACGGCGCTATCGGCGATTCGGCCCCGGATCGTTGGGGCCGTGCCCTGATGCGGCGCATGGAGCGCCGCCGCGCCGACCGCGAAAAGCAAACATCGCGCACGCTCTTTGAGCTGGATTATCTGTTGCTGGTTGATGATCAGACGCGCGCGGGCGCGCTGCGCTTCAAGACGGAGGAGGCAGGGCCGTTCTTGCGCGAATCCGCAGCGGATCGCGTGCCGCCACTGGTCGCGCTCCCCAAACTATTGGCGGCGTCAGAGCATGTCATCGACGAGGACGAAACGGACGAAGACTTGCGGCTGCTGATCGCGCCGGGTTCTTCGCTCGGTGGCGCGCGGCCGAAGGCCTCCCTGCGCGAGAAAAACGGGCGGCTCGCGATCGCGAAGTTTCCGCGCAAGGACGACGACATCAGCACGGTGCTTTGGGAATCTGTCGCTTTGCAACTCGCGGCAAAAGCGGGCATTAAGGTACCGGAGGGCCGCGTCGAGAAGATCGTGAAGAAACCGGTCCTGATCGTGGATCGATTCGACCGAGCAGGGACACGACGCATTCCCTTCCTGTCGGCGATGAGCATGCTCGCCGCGAAGGATAACGAAACGCGCAGCTATCTGGAACTGGCGGACGCCTTGCGCCGCTACGGCGCCGCACCCAGGGACGACCTCGAAGCGCTGTGGCGTCGCATCGTGTTCAACATTCTGATTTCGAACACCGACGACCATCTGCGCAATCATGGCTTCCTCTACGTCGGTGCCGACGGCTGGCGGCTGTCGCCGGCCTACGATCTCAATCCGGTACCTCTAGATGTGAAGCCACGTGTCCTGACGACGGCGATCAACGAAGCGGATGGCACGGCATCGCTCGAACTGGCATTGAGTGTGGCGGGATATTTCGATATTGACGACGCCAGGGCACAGAAAATTGCAAAAGAGGTCGGTCAGGCCGTGACGCGCTGGCGCTCTGTGGCCGCCAAAATGGGGATCAAGGATTCAGAGATAGACCGAATGGCCTCGGCATTCGAGCACAGGGATCTCGAATTAGCGACAAGGCAATAGCTCAATTCGGGTTGCCGAGGCTTCTTCGGGAAGTTCTGCGTCCGCATTGAAGCCGTAACACGGATGCGCCCTGCTTTCAGCTACGCGACGTGGGCCAGGTTCTTTTGTTTCCATCGGATTTGCGGACCAAATGAAAAGAGCGAGCGGCGGGAAAACATCCAGCGGGACGTTTTCTTTAGCAACGGGTGTTCGTCGAATCAGGCGGCAAGCGCCGCGACGCCTAAGAACGCGAGACCGATCAGCAACACGGCCCCAACGGCCCCAACCGCATCTCGTTGGGCGGTGATCCTGTGAGCTCGAATGTTCGCCCAACTCTCACCGCCGAGGATTCGAAGTACGTCCTCCCTACTCGGTCGCACATTGGGGTCGTGCTGGCAACAAGCGATTATGACCTCACAGACCTTCGGCCCTCTCTCATACTCTTCTGGGCTGATCTCGAGCCCCTGACTGTCCATAGGCCTTCGGCCCGTGAGCAGGTGATGGAGCGTGACTCCATAAGCGTACGAATCTCCGTTGCTCGATATCCCGGCGTGCCGCCCTGGTTTTGCCTAAACAGTCTCGTAAAGATCGTTCCGTTGCCCAGTGGATCTCCGACGAAGATATGACCGGTTCGGGTGACCAAGACGTTGTCCGGCTTAAAGTCGCCGTCGACCTCGAAGACGGCGTGAAGATTCGTGAGCGCGCGCGCGAGGTGGATCGCTACATTATGCAGCTGCTGAGGCAGGAGCCGCACGTGCAACTGCCTTCCATCACCCTGGATACCGATACGACCGTTTTGTGGCGATCCCCGTTATGCGGCGCAGAAGCTAGAGCGGCCCACCATCAGGCTTTAGTGCCCCTCGGTCTCTCCGCATCATAAGTTGACTGCTTCGGGGCGAGCGGGCTAAACACGAAAGTACTCTTGCTCGTTTTGTTTCAGAAATACGGGGCCAAAGTGAAGGAGATCGATCCCGTCGCGTCGCACGCCTCTGGGATGGAGAATCTTCCCTGGACTCGGCTGGCTGGCGTGGTTTTCCTCCCGAAGCGCAAATCGACCGTCGATGTGGCCAAACTGCATTCCATGTCGCCCGAGCGCGTCCGCGAATATATCCGCGACGGGGATTTTGCCAGCTATTACGAACGGCCGGACGAAGAAATGCTTGCCCTCTGGCGAACCGGTCTCGAGGAAACGCGAAACATTATCATGAATGACTGGGCATGAATGTGGCAGGAGGAACGTCAAATCGACAAACGTCGTGGACGCCTCTTCATCGGTAATGTTTGTCCTTCCAGTCATCGAGGCGATCAAGCGCTTCCATGTCGGAGATTTCACCGGTTTCGACGAGCACGTTCAGCGCTCCGGTGGCGGTCGATCGGCTGTCGGTCGTCTCCGCCACGGTCAACAGCGCGGTGTGAATGTCGTCAGGCACTTCCATACCCTCTCGCGCTTTGAAGTAGTCTTCTAGAAAGATAATCGCTCCGCGCACCGTCTGGCTGCGGCTGCGGCGCAGTGCTTGGCGGGCCATGTCCAGCGCCTCCGGAAGATCAAACAGGCGACCGGCAATGCCGAGGATCTCGAAAGATTGTCCACGTCTTGCACCGGCAAAAGCGTCGCGTGGCCGCGCGTTGAAACGAAGGCATTCCAGGGCATAATCACGCAGCTCGGCAACGATTAATATAGACCGACGGAGGTCCGGGATTAGTGCGTCGGCTGCAGCGAGATCAGGAATTCGTGGCACGCCGGCCTCCTCAAGCACGCTGCAACAAGTCCAAGCAATGCCTTTCAAGGTGTCTATGATCTTCTGCTCGGCGACGGAACGCCCTGGGCCGGTCGCGTCGCGAATAGCGCGGGCAACGGCGATCAACTCCCGCACCTTCCCAATGTCACCGGCAAGCTCGTCTTCGAAACGCACCAACTCCCAGGTCGCGTGGAAAAGATCCCCGTAACGATTCTCCCGCGCAACATCGGCAAGCGCGTCGCGGATATCGGCGATCAGCAGTTGAAACTTGCGCCGGCCTTTCATCTCCTCGCTATGCCTTGAATCCGTCCCGGCGCATGAGAACACGGCGGAGTTGGCTTTCTGTTGTCTTGGGCCACCGGAGCATCCGCAAATGCTTGTTGGTCGAGTCCCGATTGAAGACTTCAGCGTCGAAGGGGCGGCCCAGCCAGCCCAGCATCGACTCATGTTCCTCATGGCCCGGGTCGCGCAGGATTTCGAGCAGGTCCGCGTAGCCACACACGCCTCCGCAATCCTCCGGCGGAGAGGCGCGTGCGCCATCCAGGCATTCCGCACCCGGCGCCACTGCCGGATCGGCAGGCAGAATCTTTTCGACGGTGATGAAATGATCCCAGGAATCGCCAAAGTCATACTCGTAGACGAGCACGCTCTTCAGCTTGGGCGCAATCTTCTGGAGTGTGGCCTGACGCTCGTCGAAGATCTTCGGGTCGTCCTCAAATTCGTCGAGATCAAAACCCGGGTCGGAGTAAACGGTCCCTCCAGACGTGAACTGATGCAGGTGGCTGTTGGTCCAGCCCATCGCCACCTGGATGACGGCGTGCAGCCAACCGAGGTTCGCTTCGCCAGGCACCCGGAGTCGCCGCCAGATCGGCGGTTTGACCTCGGCCAGAGTGATCTTCAAATGGTAGATGCTTCCACGTCCGGCGACCGGAATGCGCGATTTAATGGGTGCGATCATCGCGCGAAGACTACTCCGTTTGGCACGGGCCGGCAAGGTTGGGCTTCACTTGCCCTCCCCCAGTCGTTAGGGGCTGTCACGGAGCAATCATACGACCGCCAGTCTTAGCGGCTGCGCATAATAAATTGGCCTTTTTGTCCTCAGTTGGGACGAAGCGTGTAGTTCCATGCAGGCAGTTCCGAATGTCGAGATAAGGGAATCGTTTTGAACAGTTCATCGGGCACCGTCTTGCCTTTGACATACTGCCGTCCATTGAGAAACGCTTTGACTTGAAGGTGGTTTTAGTGGTCGTGCCTTCAATGTAGCTCATCATCAGCTGTAGAGATCGGAGCGGGTGGCCTGCCCACTCCAGGCTGATGAAACTGAACAGGC
>QHZC01000422.1 GCA_003224515.1 Acidobacteriota bacterium | reverse complement strand
GGCCTTGAAAGAGGCATCCCGAAGGTCACGCCTAATCGCCGAGCTCGTGGCGGAAAAGCCGGTCTTACAGAAGCGCAACAGACTGGCGGTTATCAATCCTCCGAAGCGGCTGTTGTGCTAGTCTACCGAGGTTTCGAGGAGGGAATCATGGGTCGGCCGTTTCAGCATCTATCTTGTGGTGTCGCGTTCCTGCTTTCCGTGGTCTTGTTCTTCGCCTCAATCAGCTCCGCTCAAACGGAATCGATCAAACCGCTCCGTGTAGGAATCATCGGACTCGACACTTCCCATGTTGTTGTCTTCACGAGAATCTTCAACGACCCCACCGACCCAGAGCACATCCCGGGAATTCGCGTGGTCGCCGCCTTCAAAGGGGGGAGTCCGGATGTTGAAGACAGCCGGACTCGTATCGATAGGTTCACCGCAGAACTGCGAGACAAGTGGAACATCAAAATTGTTGATGACATTCCGACGTTGTGTGGAATGGTCGATGCGATTTTACTCGAAAGCGTGGATGGCCGGACCCACCTAGAACAAGTGAAGCCGGTGTTGACAGCCAAGAAGGCTGTCTTCATTGACAAACCACTCGCCGCCAGCTACAAGGACGCGACGGAGATCGCACGATTGGCCAAACAAACTGGCGTACCTTGGTTCAGCTCCTCCTCCATGCGTTTTTGGGAGGAAACCCAGCGGTTGAAAAGTCCCGGAGAGGCGGTGGGGCATATCACCGGATACAGCGTTTACGGTCCTTCACCCATCGAACCACACCACCCTGATTTGATGTGGTATGGCATTCATGGCGTGGAGATGCTTTTCACGCTCATGGGTCGGGGATGCGAGTCAGTAAGTCGCGCGAGCGCTGCGAACGAGGACGTTGTGGTAGGCAGGTGGAAAGACGGTCGCTTGGGAGTGATGCGCGGGTTCCGAAATGGACTAAGGAACTATGGGATAACCTTGTTTAGCGACAAAAGCGTTCTCCACTCCGAACCTCGTCCCGATGTCTATGGCCCCTTACTTGGGGAAATCGCCAAGTTCTTCCGAACGGGAATACCTCCCGTCAATCCCGAGGAAACTCTGGAAATGATGGCTTTCATGGAAGCCGCCGACATGAGTAAGGCTCGAGGCGGAGCCTCCGTGCCACTCAGTGAAGTGACCCGGTGAATGGTTTTTGACGGAGGGGGGTCGTCCGTGCCAGCCGAGATATGGCCGAGGTGTCTAAGCCTTCCTGGACTTTGGAGGTGGCCTCCAGACGGTCGAGTGTGCCTTCCGTTCGCTATACACCAGCGAATTCGCCTCTGTGGAGTTTGCGTGAGCCGTCGTCATCATGCAAATTTACCCTGCCCGGGAGCCCGGCCTTTGAGATCTAATTGTTCGTCTCGTCCTGTTTCCGGATATACCCGCCAATCTCTTGCACCGTGCCGAGCCAAATCTCGTTCGCCGGGTCGTTCAGGTAGTCACACAGGCGCTCGAGATCGTTGATATCTGTCGTTTGGTAATGTCGTTCGCCGATTTCGTGACCAATAAAAATAACCCACGTGCCTTCCTTGACGACGTCTTCGACGATTTTTTTCATTTGGGTGAAATCCAGGTCATCGAACGGTGTGCCCATCGCTTGTGAAAGGTCGCAGACCGCGGGGTTGTTCGGAGACTCGTCAAGATAGCCCCGTCCGACAAGGAACCGTTCGGCTACGAGCGGCACGTAACTTCTCACGTCCAGTCCTCTTCCCACGAACTTCAGGCCGCAAGGGTAGGCAAAGGTCGTGGGCTTCACCCCCAGCAGTTTCTGGATTTGATCGTTAGCCTCATCAAGTTCATGTGCCATCATTCGAAGGTCGTAATTCTCCAGCGCGTTTTGCAAGAAGGCCGGATAGTTGCCCGTGCAAGGATGCGTCAGCGAATGATTGCCGATCTCGTGGCCGTCGGCCGCGGCTTGCTTCCAACCCGCCAAGCGTTTTCTTACCGGCTCGGGGTTAACGAAAAAGGTGACCCTTACACCCTCCTTTTTCAACAGAACAAGTCCCCGATCCACCTGGCTCGTCCGGGCGTCGTCAAAGCTGAGGCTCACTGCCGCGCGCTTCCCCTTGGGCCAATGGAAGGACTTTGATCCTGCCTCCACAAGGGGATTAGGATTCCTCTGCCCTGCTAACGCTGCGCCCATACAGACGGCGCAGTAAACTCCGACTCCGATCATCCTTCGTAATCCCGCTATGCTAATCTCTCCTCCTCCATGATTGCGAGCATTGGCCTGCGCGCAGAAATTCAGGAAAATGACTCTGACGACGAGGGCCTATCAACGAAAGCCGACATACTGACGCAATGCTACCGAAATCGCTTGACGTATTCCGGGAATTGTTTGGGCGTGCCATCAAGATTTATGCCCGCTCTGCTGCTCCTCCTGTCAAATGCCGGAAGCGAGTTGTTGAAATGGAATAGATAGTGATGGTGCCCGAGATACCTCCGGAGGCGACGATGCCCCAGGCGCGATCGTAGTTGTGATGAATATCGAAGATGTGCTCGGCCATCACGGGCCATAAGTCTGGCCCAGCGAGTCGGCCATAACGATGAGTGCGAGCAATTTCTCGAGTGACGTGAGTCCGAAACAGTCCGCGACCACCAGCGAGATAAGCATGTAGTCCGCTCCCATCGCGAAACCAAACACCACTGCGAATCCATAGACTGCCTCGGAATTGTGACCGATAAACAAAGAACCAAATGGAATAAGGCCATCACGTTTTTTCGAGTAATACGGTCTGAAACGCAACCCACCGTAACCCTGCAGACTCATTTCCCGCGGTGCCGAGCGTGTGATCGACGTTCCCACCGGAAAGAGAACTGCAAGGATTGAAACGCCGATGGCTTCGAACGCCCGGTGCCAGCCAAAGTTTTCGGTTAAGGAATGGATCAGGATTGGGCTAATCGACGGCTGTCTAATAGAAGCTTTCGACCTAATCCATGGTCTGGCCGTCGACCCCCGGTCGGACAAACTATAGGATAATATCGCCGGGATTTTCGAGTGCTGATGAGTTGCGCTTTAAATAATTGAAGCGCGCGGTAAAATTGCAGACGATAGCCACGGAATGTACAAATCATGAATTTTATCGAGTCAGTGGAAAGCCTTGAAGAGCAGATGGCCGCGCCGAGTGCGCTGGACCGGGAGTCGGTTCGGCGACTGAAGGGCGATTTCATTGTCTTGGGGGCCGGTGGGAAAATGGGCCCCTCGCTGGCACGCAGAATCAGGCGCGCAGCGGACGCCGAAGGAGTACCTCGCAGGGTCATTGCCGTATCCCGATTCTCATCACTGGCTCTGGTCGATGAACTGAATCGGGACGGCATTGAGACTATCACCTGCGATCTCTTGAACCGTGATGAGGTTGCAGGACTGCCTGCCTGCGCAAACGTCCTTTTTCTTTCCGGACGGAAATTTGGGTCAACGGACCGGCCCGACCTTACCTGGGCTACGAATACGGTCATCCCCGCCCAGGTCGCCTGCCACTATCGAACCTCTCGAATCGTCGCTTTTTCAACAGGAAATGTATATCCTCTCGTCAAGCTGGATTCTGGGGGGTCTGTTGAGAGCGATCCCCCAGGTCCGGTCGGTGAATACGCGCAATCCTGCTTGGGGCGGGAGCGTGTTTTTGAATACTACTCACAAGAGCGTGGCACTCCCTGCCTGCTCTTCCGATTGAACTATGCCGTGGATCTGCGCTACGGTGTGTTGGTGGACATCGCGCGGAAAGTTTTTGCTGGTCAACCTATCGATTTGACAGTTCCTGCTTTAAATGCCATATGGCAGGGCGACGCCAATTCCTACGCTTTGCGCTGCCTCGAGCAATGTTCGTCACCGGCAGGCATTCTGAACGTGACCGGCCCGGAGATCATTTCCGTCCGACGCGCGGCAGAATCCTTTGCGCGTTTGTTACACCGTGAGCCGCTCTTTAAGGGAGAAGAGGGAGAATTCGCACTCTTGAGCAATGCCGCACGCTGTCACTCCCTGCTTGGACGACCCGAAGTCACACTTGAAGTGCTGCTCGAGTGGGTTGCCCATTGGGTCGAGCGCGGCGGTGTGAGCCTCGGCAAACCCACGAAATTTGAAGTCGCTGACGGTAGGTTCTGAACCCCATGCCTGCGGCGGCCCCTATGGATCCCGAAGCGCGACGGATTCTACTTCACGGTGTAGTGATCCCGGCGCATCCCCTTGCCTTAAACTCCCATCGGAAGCTGGATGAGCGACGCCAGCGCGCTCTCACGCGCTACTATTGCGAGTCCGGCGCGGGCGGTCTCGCCGTCGGGGTGCACACCACGCAGTTTGCCATCCGCGATCCCCGGATCGGCCTTTTCGATCCAGTTCTGAAGCTTGCCGTGGAGACCGCCCGCGAATGCGAGCAAGCGCTCGGAAAGCGCTTCGTAAAGATCGCGGGCATCTGCGGACAAACTTCGCAAGCGATTCGAGAGGCTGGATTGGCGCACCAATTTGGCTACGACGCGGGCTTATTAAGCCTGAGCGCGCTAGGGTCAGCTTCCATACCAAAGCTAATCGAACACTGTCGGGAGGTTGCGGGAGTCATTCCCATTGTTGGATTTTACCTACAGCACGCGGTTGGCGGTCGCGTCTTGGAATTACA
>QHZC01000077.1:17147-19341 GCA_003224515.1 Acidobacteriota bacterium | reverse complement strand
GACCGTTGGTTCGACTGTTTGAAATGCGTGCGGCCACGAGCCCTGGGGACCTCCCGGACGCAGGATGCCTCAAGTGTAATCGGATCGTATGTATAGGATTCGCAACACTTAGAATCAATCCGGCGTTTACATTAAATTGGAGTGGTTGAACATCTCAATTGTGTGTGTACGGCTCTCACACCCGAGGTGTGCGGCGCAATCATCGTAGCTCACCGCCAATTCATGCCATGCCACGACGGGTCGCCGGGATGTCCCGACTTGGCAAGATCAGGGTAATGAGATAACTCTACTGCTTGTATGTCATGGCAAAATATCCGCAAAAACGCTGAACCAAGGTAGACGCGGGTACACAGAATGAGTTCCTCAGAGGTCTTCACTTCCCGATGCGAAATTCTGCCGATTGCTGCAGAAACTCTATGTTGTTGAATCGTCTATTTCTTTCCTGCGTCATGCATCGTGGTCTTGCGTGGTATTCGGGGCTTGCTGTTCCGTTCTTGTTCCCGTGTTTTTCTGCCGAGATGGTGCGCGCCCGCAGACGTTGTAAGGTCCGCCGGAGCAACTTGTAAGTGGAATCTAGGCGAAATTTCTCGGCGTCAGGCGTTTCAGTTTTGCGCGCTGTTTGTGACTTGGGTTTTTAGCGCGCGATGCTGGGAATTTGGTCAGGGATGGAAGACTCTTCTGATCGCTTGGCGTATCCGTCCTTATCATCGTTCGCGGCGGCGCACCCGAGCTTATCGCCATGCAAATCAAGGAAGGGCCCTCGTGGGAGCGAGGCAACGAGCTTTTGGGTGTAGGCGTGCTGTGGGGCACCGAAAATTTGTGCTGGAGGACCACACTCGACAATTTCCCCTTCATTGAGAATTGCAATGCGATGACAAAGCGCGGCAACCGATAGCAAATCATGAGAGATATAGAGGATTCCCATTCCAAGCTCACGATTGAGCTGGGCAAACAACCGCAGGATTTCCGACTGGGTGATGGTATCCAGAGCACTTGTAGCCTCATCGGCAATAAGGAGCGAAGGACGGTGGAGGATCGCCATCGCGATGATTACGCGCTGGGCCTGGCCTACGCTCAACTGGGAAGGTCGACGACGCAGAAAATCATTGTCGTTCGGGAGACTAACATTCCCGAGCGCTCCGCTAATCGCAGCGGCGCATTCATCGCGCAAGCCGCTCGAGTGAGCGCGCCAGGCTTCGCTGAGCTGCGATCCGATGTGGAGAACCGGGTTGAGGGAGGACAATGGACTCTGCAGCACAATACTCATTTCGCGACCGCGCAGGGATCTCATTTCTGTTTCAGTCTTTGCGAATAAGTCCTCGCCCTTGAACAACAGCTTACCGCGCGCCGTTCCCCCTTTCAGGTGGAGAAGACGAAGAATCGCGAGCGATAGAGTGCTCTTTCCCGAACCGCTCTGCCCGACGAGTCCGAGGATTTCGCCCTGGTGAAGCTCCATGAAAACATCGCGCAGTACTCCTGTCTTGTTGCGGTAATCGACGGAAAGCCGAAGCGCCAGAAGTGGAGCACCTTCGGTCACTTCTGCGCTCCCAAAGCAGCATCCGGTCCAAGGCGAAGAACCTCGGCGTTCCAGAACGCATGGGGATCGAGGACGGAAGGCGCGGAGCCGACGATGGCGGGAGAAATGGCCGACAAGGCATCTTTGTTTACGAGATAGATGAAAGGCTGTTGCTCGGCGACAATCTGCTGGACTCGGTCCCAATCGGCTTTGCGCTTTTTGTCGGAGATGGCGGATGCCTGCGCGTGCATCAGGCGATCAAGCTCGGCTTCCCACGAGGTGGCAGGCTTTGATTGCTTGGGATTCCACTGATGATTTTCCGCTGAGCTAAGCCAGACATTCATTTGGCTGTTGGGGTCTAGATCGGTGTTTACGAGACCGAGCAGGCAAGCTTCATACTCGTACGTGCGAGTGATGCGCTCGATTAACGAAGGAAAATCGAGGGTGACGAGGTTCACCTTGATTCCAATCTGTGAAAGATCCTGTTGAATCATCGTGACCATTTGCTCGCGGGATTTATTTCCGGAATTGGTGATGACCGTAAACTCAACGCGATTTCCCGAGGAGTCGCGCAGCATTCCGCCTTCGAGGTGGAAGCCCGCCTGAGCAAGCAGGCGAACCGCGCCGGCCGAATCGTACTGCGGCACGGGAAGCGAGGCATTGAACCAGAAATGGTTT
>QHZC01000077.1:14625-17118 GCA_003224515.1 Acidobacteriota bacterium | reverse complement strand
ACTCCGTGGTGCGAAACCAGGTCTTTTTGTTTTCTGCAAGCCGCGCGGTGGGAACCTGGTTGAACCATACGAATTCGGAATCGAGGCCCGTGCCGGCATCGTGAGCTACGGCAGGTGTTTCTTTCTGCAAGCGGTCGAAGTATTCCGCGTCCAGAGCGTTGATCAAGTGAATTTCGCCGCGACGGAAGCGCAGCAACTCGATGTCACGATTGCGCTGAATGTCGAGCCGAATGGAATCGAGATAAGGCAGAGGCTTTCCCTCCTTGTCTTTTTTCCAATAGTTCGTGTTCCGCCGCAGAAGGACGTAGGAGCCAGGAGCGTAATCCGCGACATAGAAAGGGCCGAGGACGGCCATTTCCTTCTTCGGAGAATGTGCGGAGAGAATCGCGACTTGATCGAAGAGGCGCTCGAGTCCCGCCACAGGAGCCGGGAAGGTAACGACCACTGAGTCCGATGCAGGGATTTGTACGTCCACTTGCCCTTCCCCGGACCGGAAAGAGTCACCCGTGGGCGAGTGAAGCTTCGGATCCATTAGCGCTTTCATTGTGTAGGCGACGTCATCGGAGGTGAATGGCGTCCCGTCGGAGAAATATAGACCACTTCGGAGACGGAATGAGATTTTCCGACCCTCTTCGCTTACTTTCCAGGAAACGGCTAGCCCCGGCTCGAGGGCCTGGGTCTGCCGATTTAATCGGATCAAAACGCCGCCAGTGAGATAGCGGATCGTTTCCGAAGAATCCTCTTCGACAAGGAGGGGATTGAAAGTTTTCGGCTCGCCATGAAGACAGAAATGCAGCTCGCCACCAGACTGGCTGGCAGATTCGGCGCTGACGAAAGACGGCCGGCACAAGAACAGGGTAAGAGCGAGAACAACACAAGCGCGGCGCATCACTGTGTCACCTCCTGCGATGGGAGAACCAGTTGAAAGCACATAACCACAATAACGAGGAGAATGAGGGGCACGAGCCGCAGCGGATTTGCCGCGACCGCGGGAAAATCTTCGAAGCCGCGCAGCAAATTTCCCCATGATGGCATCGGCTCCATCACCCCAAGTCCCAAAATACTCAAGTTCGCCTCCGTCAAAATGAACAATGGAATAGAAATCCAGAATTGTGCGTAGAACAGCGGGCGGAGGTTTGGCACAACATGGCGCAGCAGGAGCCGCGCGGGTTTGCATCCCGAAGAGCGAGCAAGGAGCAGAAAATCAGAATCTTTGACGCCGCGCGCCGCAGCGCAGATGACACGAACCGAAGCCTGCCAGCCCAGCAGGCCCATCATCAAGAAAGCGATAATAACCGACACCATCGGCGGAACATCAAGGGGCAACATGGCACGAACGGTGAGAAGAAGAAAGAGCCATGGCAGGGCGAGAGAGAGGTCCGTGACAGCAAGAACAACCCGTTCGAACCAGCCGCCAAGAAAACCTGCAGCGCTTCCCAGCAGTGCGGCAACCAGCGTGGAAAGAAGGGCGGCGGCGGGAGCAAGCAGCAAGGAAACGCGCGTGCCATAGAGTAAACGGGATAGCGAATCGCGACCCAAACCATCGGTGCCGAGTGGATGCGCCGTCGAAGGGCCAGCGTTGGGGACATCTCGAAACTGCCGGTCATAAGGAGCGGGCACGAGGATGGTAGCAAGCACCATCAGTACAAAGGTCACGCACAGAATGATGGCTGCCATTTTTTGGAGCGGGCTCATTGCGTGCTCCCTGTGAAAGCGCGCCCGGCCAGATCGGCGAGAGAATTTGCTGCGAGCATCACCAGACAGACAACGAAGGTCACATTGACGATCAGGGGCAAGTCCCGGCTGAGCGCGGCCTGCCAGGCGAGCTGTCCCAGGCCCGGTGAATCGCACAGGGCTTCGATGGGAATTGCGGCACCGAATGCGATGGCGAAGGACACACCGACAAGAGCGAGGAGCGGAGGTGCGGCTACCGGCAACACGTGCCGCCGCAAAATTGCGCCACTACCCAACCCTCTGGCTCGCGCTGCAAGCACGTGAGGCTGGTCGTAGGAACGCACCAGCAGACTACGGATGTAACGATGGAGCCGGGGGAAGACCACAACGCTAATCGCGCAGAAGACAGGAATTCGCAAATGAACGGCAAGCATGGCGACAACGGCGGAGGGCAGAGATAGAAGCAAACTGCTGAAGGCGGTATTCGAAGCTTCGTAGAGCCAACCGCGCGAGGCCAGTCCTGCGGATGCGACCAGTGCGGCTACCAGCCATGCAACGCCAAGGCCACGAACGACGGAGTTGCCGGTTACTGGCAGACGTTGGCGGAGTAACTCCCTAACCGGCCGCTTCAGGGAATCGGATTCACCGAAATCACCGTGGGCCAGTGCCGAAAGGTAATGGAAGTAATACGAACCCAGTCCTTCCTGGAGCATTTGCTTCTGGCGCAAAGCTTCGACACTCTGCGCGCTCCATCGCGGGTCGAGTTCACGTTCTTGAACGCCGTAGCCAGGCGCAAACCGAACGAGGGTCGCGCTGAGA
>QHZC01000077.1:0-14592 GCA_003224515.1 Acidobacteriota bacterium | reverse complement strand
CGTCTTTGATCACTTTCAGTTCACATTCGCTCGAACGGCACTAGGACACAGATTCGTACTTCGAATAGTGTTTTTCTTTGACCTCATACATGCTGCGGTCCGCTTCCGAAAGGAGCTCTTCTCCCGAGGCACCGTCCGCGGGATAAAAGGAACTCCCGACGCTGACGGAGACCATCATTTCAGGGCATGAGGAGCGGCTCGCCTCTTGCACGGCCCGCGACAACCTTTTCTCCATTTCGCCAATGTTCTCTTTTGTTATGTCCGGGAGAACGAAGACGAATTCATCTCCGCCCAGACGGCCTACCTGGTCGTACTCCCGGCAGGATGACTTGAACCTGGCGGCGATTTCCTGAAGCAGTTTATTTCCCGTGAGGTGGCCAAAACTGTCATTCACTTTCTTGAAGCCGTTGAGGTCGCACAGTAGCACGGCCAGCGGATTTCTTGTGCGCCGCACGCGGGACAGCTCTTTTTCCAGATGCAGACAAATCGATCTGGCGTTGGGCAAACCAGTAAGAAAATCGGTGCTCGCCGTGCTTTGCGCTTTCTCGTACTGGAGAGCATTCTCGACAGAGACGCCGAGTTTGGAGCTGGCCGCCAGAAGCATGCGGAGGTGCTCTTTGGTGAAGTAATTCTTTTCGTGGCAGTAGAGTGTCAACACTCCCGCGATTCCCTCGCGGCCACGAAGTGGGACGCAGAGTGCGGACTGCAAAGTCGACACGTGGGAGGATGCTCCGAGGTACTGAGTTTCTGCAGCAGGGTTGCCGTTGCTTATCGGCTTCTCGTTTCGCGCCACCCAGCCGGAAAGGCCTTGCCCCAATGGAATTCGCAGCGATGAAAAGAGGTCGAAGTCCACCCCGTGAACATATTCTGGAATCAACAGCCCACCCTGGCACACGAAGAAGACAATCGAGTCGTGGGGAATCATTTGCTTTAAGCGAATCGCAACCACGGAAAGCGTTTCCTTTAAGCTCAGAGAGTTTCCGAGCGTTTGGGCAAGTTCAAACAGGAGCTGAGCTTCCTGGCGCGCTGAGATAATGGAAGTCACGAAGGACGTTGCACGGACCTCAGCCTCATTCGCCACGTCCGCGAAACCCGAGGACGGAGCTACCGGAATAGGCACGCTCGGCGCAATGTCTAAGCGCCCCCTCCCGGTTTCCAAAGTGTTGACCATTTCCTCTAATTCGACATAGCGGCGTTCCATGACCTCGACCACGCTAGGGTCGAAGCTCCGGCCTTTCTCCGCTATGAGTGCGCTCATGGCCTCTTGAGGAGTCATCGCTTGCCGGTAGGGCCTCTCCGAAGCGAGGGCATCAAAACAATCGACGGCCGAAAGGATTCTTGCCCCGATCGGGATAGCCTCGCGTTTCAGGCCATCCGGATAACCTGTGCCG
Organism: Acidobacteriota bacterium; assembly: GCA_003224515.1. GTDB lineage: Bacteria > Acidobacteriota > Terriglobia > Acidiferrales > UBA7541 > Acidiferrum. The sequence continues at coordinate 13,201 of QHZC01000077.1, read as the reverse complement.
TCCCATTTTTCGTGGTGGGAGCGCACGATGGGCACGACGGGATACGGGAATTGGACGCGATCCAGTATTTCCGCGCCCACGCCAGGATGAATCTTCATTTTCTCGAACTCTTCCGGTGTGAGTCGCCCGGGCTTGGAGAGAATGTGCTCGGGGACCGCGAGCTTGCCATCTTGGTCCAGACCAAGCTCCTTGGCAATCTCGACTGCGTAAACTTGGACACGGCGCAGATGATCATGAGTGGTGTGATCTTTCGCTTCGATCGCAAGCGAAAGTGCCTCGATGGTGCGCAAATGCAGCGCAGCAATCTGCTCGGCGTGCTTCTTTTGCGCCTCCAGGCGGCTCAAGTATGTCCGATAGGAGCGGTAGATCCAATAAACGATGGGGAAGGCGAGAAGACCGAATTGCCAGCCGAGCAGCCGATTGATGGCGCTCACTCCACAAGCAATCAGCGCACCGAGCAAATAATAGGGAAAGGCCCACAGATAGCATTCCTTCCATACATGGACGGGGTTGCGCCCTTCTGTCATGGCGATGATGCCGGAGACCGAAATGGTGTTGAAGGCGAAATAGGTCGTCGCTGCCCCGGCCATCAAAAGAGGCCAGCGGAATCCGACACCCGCGACGACTTTGCTATGAAAGACCAGTTCTGCGGCACTAATGGAGAGAGAGAGATTTGCCAGATTAAAGAGCCATTGAATCGGGCGGGGACGCGGCTTGGCGTGCCATAGTGTCTGGACAAGTCCCCCAAGACACCCCATCAGCAGCGTTTCGGAATAGGAGAGGTCGAGGATGGCGACGAGAATAAAGAGGAAATTCGCCGACATCGTGGCCTTGATCCCAGGCAAGTGCACTTTGGGGACGGAGGCGCACAAAGCGACAGTTAGAAAACAGACGTATCGGAGAATATCATCCGAGCGCCAGTGCACGAGGGCGTAAAGCAATAAAGGCAGCCCTCCGATAAGTTGAGTGAAGATAAACGTGACGGCAGGGACCCCGAGTGACTGAATGTCACGCCAGGAGTTGCTCCAGTAGTTCTTCGTAGCAATTGCTACCACACGCGTTCCTACTCCCTGCCGTTTGGCTCTTGCAGTACTCTTACCTGACAAAGGATCGCCAAAGTCTACGAATGGACAGACCATCAAACAGGCCGCTCCCTAGCTAAAGAGTGGCCCGGTGGTAGTTTTCACCGCTCCTGCGCCTCTTAGAGCGCAGAACGCAGTCCTCGACTAGAAAATTTTGATAGGTGTCCTATGCATTGGGAATAGTACGGCTAGAGCCTTGTATTGAAAGGGATACTGCTCTTCACTAGCCGGACTTCGAGTTTGTGTCCCGGACAATTGTAAGTGAAGGGGTTTGGGACAAACCGGCTGTACCTTGGTACTACGCCTAAGTGCCACCTGTACCATCGACTCGCTCGCAGCCAGACCTGATACTCCCAGCACTCAAGGAATCTGGCCATGTCCTCCAACTTTGGCCATCAAGTCAGTTTAGGAGCTCAGCTCATGTCTGGCATTCATGAAACAAGGCGCACCTCTAACAGCAGCGTCCTCAAAACGACCACCTGGGGCGCGCGGCTCGCGCTCTTGACCATGATCACGTTGCTGGCTGCCGGATTGTCCTTTGCGGACGGCAAGAAGCATAAGCTGTCCAAAGACCTCGACGTTCTCAAAGGCGACCACAGCGGCGCCACAGTGGACGTGATCATCCAATTCAACCAAACGCCGACCGCCGCCGATCATCGGAAGATGCACAACAAGGGCGGAGTCCTGAAGACGAAACTGGATGTCATCAAGGGAGGCCATTATTCCGTCCCTGTTGAATCGCTTCAAAACCTGGCCCACGATCCCGACGTTGCTTACATCTCGCCCAATCGGCCGCTTAGCGGCACTTCCACATCAACTCTCGACTACACTTCCGAAGCAGTCAACGCGCCAGCGGCTTGGAAGCAGTGGGGTTTGGATGGCACGGGCATCGGAGTGGCAGTCATTGACAGCGGCGTCACCGCCGTTGGCGATCTCTACTGGTGGATTCCGTCGAATCAGACCTACGGTTCACGCGTTGTCTATAGCCAGAGCTTTGTTCCTGGCACAACGGATACTTCGGACCTATATGGACACGGAACGCATGTGGCCGGAATCATTGCCGGTGCAGGCTGGTTTTCCACTGGGTTGAACTTTACCCACACATTCAAAGGAATTGCATCGAATGCAAACATAATTAACCTGCGAGTGCTGGATCAAAACGGCGCCGGCACAGACAGCAGCGTGATTGCGGCGATCCAAACCGCAATCAACTTGAAATCTACATACAACATTCGAGTGATCAACCTTTCGCTTGGTCGCCAGGTCTACGAGAGCTATACGCTCGATCCACTCTGTCAGGCTGTCGAGGCTGCTTGGAATGCAGGCATAGTGGTGCTTGCTGCGGCGGGCAACCAGGGCCGCAACGACAGCGCGGGCACGGGAGGTTACGGCACTATCGCCGCTCCCGGCAACGATCCGTACGTCATCACAGTGGGCGTGATGAAGACGGCAAACACACCGACGCGCATCGACGACACCATTGCTAGCTACAGTTCGAAAGGTCCGACGGCATACGACTATGTGGTGAAACCTGACATCGTCGCACCCGGAAATCAGGTCATCTCCACCCTGGCGCCAAATGCATCCCTACTGAGTTCCCCCACCGACGTTTATCTGAGCGAGTATTCCAACTCGACGACTACCAGCACCAGCTCGGGCGGCAATTCCAAGAACAATAAGAAGAACACCCTTTCCACGGTGGCTACGAGCGCGATCTCGCCATCTTACATGCGCTTAAGCGGTACCAGTATGGCAACGCCTGTCGTAAGCGGCGCCGCCGTACTTCTGCTTCAGCAGAATCCGAACCTCACACCAGATCAGGTGAAGGCCCGGTTGATGAAGACGGCCTCCAAGACCTTTCCGGCCAGTAGCAGCGTCACGGACCTGACCACGGGCATCACCTATACAAATTACTACGATATTTTCACCATTGGTGCCGGCTACCTGGATATTGCTGCTGCGCTATCCAGGAACAAGCGTTGTTTGGGGAACGGACGCCGTCTGGGACACCTCTGTGGTCTGGGGCACGAACGTATTCGTAAACGGCACATCCGTACTTTGGGGTAGCAGTGTCTGCTGGGGCTCCACCACGAGCAGTGGCTTCAGCGTGGTCTGGGGCACGGGCGTCGTATGGGGTAACACAGCGAACCAGACGACATCCACGGCGCTGAGCATCATGATGGATGGTGAGAAGTGAGCGCGGCGACGCAGGTTGGCAGTAGGGAGAGGCGATGGCCACTAAAGCCAAACTATACATCGCGATAATCGCCGCACTCGCCGTTGCAGTCCTTGCGGTGGTGGTCTCTCACTGGAATCCGGAAAACCTTGGACACTTCGTTGGTTTCTTCGCGCTGGCGATGGTGGCTTCCTCAATGAAAATTCGCCTGCCGGGTTTTAAGACCACGATCTCCACTAACTTCGTCTTCATTCTGGTCGGCATCGCTTTGTTCAGCTTTGGCGAGACCGTGCTGATCGGTCTCGGTGGGGCGCTCGTCCAATCCCTCTGGAAGACGCAGCAGCAGCCGAAGCCAGTGCAGGTGCTTTTCAACGCGGCATGTCTGACGGTTTGTGCCGCGGCGGCGTTTTGGACTTCGCATGCTGTTCTGGCAACTCTGGGTTTGAATTCTCTCGCCGCGATGATGGTCCTGGGAGCCTGCGTCTACGTGGTGATGAACACGGGCCTCGTCTCGTTGGTCATCGCCTTAGCCGAGGGACGTTCCCTAAGAGAGCTTTGGTCCACCTGCTTCGAATGGACGTTCCCCTACTTCCTCGTAGGCGCGGCTGTGGCAGGTCTGGCCAGCGCTGCGGGGCATGGGAATTGGGGTGTGACCTTGCTCGTCGTGCCGGTGATATATTTCGTCTACGTCTACTACCGGATGCATATCATTCGCGCAGTACTCGAAAATATCTCCAGCGTGAGCCGAGAAAACGAAGCCTTGCTTGCTGGTTCATCTCAAGGCCGTTGAGCTTATTTCCTAGCATCCTTGTTTGAACCCATGAAAATGACTAACTCCCTCCTAAGTGAATCCGCAAAGCATGCTCACGGTTCTACCTGGACTCGGGCAGACCGAGGACCGAAAAGGGATGGGGAAGTCCTGCTACCACGGCCGCATCGAGAGTTGGCGCACGCTCGTCATTCGGATCTCTTCACAAGTACGGGAGTTCCCACTCCACTGAGCATGCGTGCCTCATGCGCCACTTCCGCTTGCAGCGGTCCAAGCGTGGTTACCTTGGGAAAGCGAGCCTACTGCCGCGAGCACTTCATCCAGACTTGCTATGAACATGTCGAAGGATGTGCGGAAACATTTAAAGAACGAGACCAGGCAGATGAACTAGCGTGCGACGGACGCAGACGCTCTCTGCAAGAGATTGTGTATCAATCAACGGCTACGAGCCTAACTCACAGCGATTTAAGTAATCTGGAACGAAACCAGTTGCTCGACATAGTCCGATGGGGCGGAGATCTAATCCGGCAGATACGTCGTGGCCCGCGCAAACGGGTCTCGATCCGAGTGCGACTGTATCTTGAATCGTCCAGTCAGATTTGTGCGGAAGAGATGTTGGTACGAGAGGTGAGCCAACACGGAGCTGCACTCACGTGCAGTTTCCCGATCATAGTCGGGGAGGTTGTGAAAATGGAGAGAATGGATACGGGCGAGCGAGTTGAGGGCATCGTCAGGTGGCGCGAACGCCGTGATGGAACCACTCTGCACATGGGACTCGAGTTTCTCGCTGTAACAATTTTTGGCGTTTGCATTGGTAGGGATGCCAGCTCCCATGGCAACCCTCTCCTGAACTCGAACGCTCCCTGAGTCGAACGGACGATCCGCTCGCGAACCTTTCACGTACGTTCCGGATTGCTCTGCATACTTACAAGATGGCCCGGGTCTCCTAGCAAAGCAAAGTATCGAGTGGTTTGCTGACGAGGTCCCTAGTGAGTGGCTTTGCGAGCGCCTCTTCCTCGTCTCTTAGTTCGTCAATCCAATCCCATCGGCTCCACCAGCTTCCGATAGCAAGAACTTCAAGAGGCACTAAAGGGCACTAACCCACCCCTAGGACGTAATCACCGTTCAATGGCTCGAGAGAGCAGGAGTGCAACGCGCCCCAGACACTGGCCTCCCTCCCCTTGGCCTGTGAAGGAAAAATTGCCTTGACAATGCCCGACGTCTCGCCGGTATAGTTCGGCTCGCAAATTTAATCGTCCCGATTCTGATCTGTGATTCGAGGAGGAGAAGGAATTCGCAGCTAATACAGGCGAACGACTGCATATATTGTTGTGGATACGAACTAAGTGAAGACACGCGATTTTGCAAATGCCCAAGTGGCCTCGAGCCAAACGGCTCGGGACATCAATCGGGGTGTAGTCCTCAATTTGATCCGACGGCGACAACCGATTTCACGCGCGGATCTCGCACGCGTTTCAGGCCTGCAAAGAAGCACGGTCTCGCAAATCATCGAGCAGCTCATTAGCGATTGGTTGTGACGGTTTCAGAGGGCGTGGGGACGGGCATTTACACGAATCGCCAGTTAGCGCGCGGGCTGAACGGAATGGCCGGCGAGTTCGGGCACGTCCCGCTAGATCCGAACGGGCCATCTTGCAGATGCGGGGGACGCGGCTGCTGGGAAGTTTATGCGTCAAACCGGGCTGCGCTGCGCTACTACCACGAATCCACGGCGGTAACAGAAGGTCCTACTTTTCAGCACTTGCTTGCGCTTGGCCAATCGGGAGACGCACTGGCGTTAAAAGCGTTGACCGAATGGCTCACGCCATTGGCAAGGGAATGCGCATGATCGTAGCGGGACTGGCGCCTGAAGAGATCGTGCTGGTCGGTGAGTCTGCCGGCTTGTGGCAGCGATTGGGGCCGATCATCGAGGCTGAAGTCGCGGCGGCAATTCTTATTGGGAAGCCGCCGCGCGTCAGACCGGCTGCTGAGCCGGGGATGGCGCGTTTGCGAGGGACTGTCGCTCTAGTGCTGCAAAAACATTTTGCTCCTTCACAACGCTCGAGCGACAAAGAGATTTTCTCTTCTCTACTGCGAGTCGGGGCGGCGCACGAATTCGACCGCGTTTTGAAGTGGAAGGAGGAATGTCATGCCCGAGACTGTAAAATTAAGCGCAGAAACCCCGAGGAAGGGGATTTGTCGATTCGCTGGCTCTGCTGGAATTGTTCTAGTTTTCTTACTCTTATGTAGTGTTTCGAGTCGGACCCAGGTTCTCTATGGATCACTGACGGGAAACATAACCGATCCGTCCGCTGCGGGGCTGCCGGGCGCGCACGTGGAGGTTTTGAACGTCGGCACAGGCGTCGTGCATCAAGCTGTGACAAATGACCACGGCAGTTATCTTTTTGCCGCACTACAACCGGGCACATACAAAATCACCATTGCAGCCACAAGCTTTAGCACCACGATCACCGAGAACGTTCGGATCGATGCCAATAATGAGCAGCGGGTGGACGTAGAGCTTCACTTGAGGCAACAGTCGGAAAGCGTGACAGTCAGCGCCGCACCGGCCGATCTCCAGACGGATCGTGCCGACATACATACGGATCTCAGCGCAAGAGAAATTAATGAATTGCCGATCATTGGCTCCAATGGGCGGAACTTCCAGTCTGCCTACCGCATCGTTCCAGGCGTTGGCTTCCTGGGAGAAAACAACTCCGCCGCAGGGAGTCCGCAGCGCGCGATGGCCGCAAACGTCAACGGCCTCTCGATCAATAACAACAACACCCGAATTGACGGAGCTGTGGACACGTATACGTGGCTTCCGGCGAACGTCGCATATATCCCATCGGCTGACGCAAGGGTTTGGCCGGCGGAGCGGCGGCAACCGTGACGATCAAGTCGGGCACAAACCAGTTTCACGGGAGCGCCTACGAATACCACACAGACAATGCCCTACGAACCCGAAACTACTTCAGGCCCGCTGCCGCGCAGCCCGTGAAGCCAAAAAATATCTTCAATCAGTATGGCGGAACCCTTGGCGGCCCCATCAAGAAAGACAAACTCTTCTTCTTCGGTGCTTATGAAGGCACCAAAATCCGGACCGCTGGCGGAGCGTCACGGAGCATCGCGCCCCTTTCCATCCGGAGCGGTGATTTCTCGGCCCTTATTCCTGCTGGAACCGACTGCAACGTCACGCACGCAGCAGGGTGCATTTACGATCCGAATACAGGAAATGCGAACGGGACCGGTCGCCAGGCATTTCCGCGGAATATCATTCCGGCCAATCGGCTTGATCCCGCGGCAGTGAAAATGGCTTCCCTAACTCCCACTCCTAATGTGGGAGACCCAAATAGCCCGACCAATATTACGAACAATTACATTCCGATTGGAGCCCCACAATACAATCTCAGCCGAGCGGATGTGAAGGTCAACTACGTGCCAACTAAGAAGTCCACGATATTCGGCAGGTACAGCATTTCTCCGTCCTTTATCTTCGACCCGCGGGCGTTGGGACCGGCAGGAGGCGACGCGACCGGCGGCGGGCAGCTGGGCAACGCCTTCAGCCGGACGCAAAGCGTTGGGGTCGGCGGCACTTATGAACTGAACACAAACACTCTATGGGATTTGAATCTGGGTTATACGCGGCTGCGCCTCAATGCCGAAGATACGGATATCGGCACCAATTTCGGCCTCGATACGCTACATATACCTGGCACGAACGGCACTGACCGCGAGTACGGAGGCATACCAGCATTCCAGATCTCAAGTTGGGCGAATCTCGGCAATGCGAACACCGGTAACCCGTTCGTATTCCGCGACAATCAGTACGTCGCTAATTCCAACGTAAGCTGGGTCAAAGGGCGTCACGATCTGCGGTTCGGCTTGGAGTATTATCACAGCGGGATTAACCACTTTCAGCCGCAGGGCGGTACCTTTGGTACGCCGCGCGGTACCTTTGGGTTCGACGGAAGCGTTAGCGCGCTGAACGGCGGACCAGCGGCTAATGCGTACAACAGCTTTGCTCAATTCCTGCTGGGGCTTCCCCAGAGGGACGGCAAAGTCGTTCAGAACATAATCCCGAACGCGCTCCGCTTCACTACGTGGGCCTGGTATGCGCGAGACCGCTGGCAAGTGACTCCCAAACTGACCTTCACGTATGGCGTGCGATGGGAATACTACCCTTTTGCGACGAGCAACCACACCGGCGCGAAATTCTTTGATCCGACTACGGGAAGCGTCTTGATCGGCGGCATCGGCTCTGTGCCAGAAGATGATGGCGTTGATGTGGGACACGGAATGGTTGCCCCGCGTCTCGGTCTCGCCTACCGCCTTACGAACAAGACCGTGATTCGGGCAGGCTATGGGATTAGCGTGGACCCGAATAACTTCCGAGCCCTGCGTGATACTTACCCCAATATCACCAACATGGACTACCAGGCGGGCACACTCTTTGGTAACAGCAAGTTTGCGCCTTCAACAAGCCTTACCGGCACCAATGCAATACTCATGCCGTACCCGGGTCTTACGACGGGTATTGTCCTGATACCTTTCACGGGCTTTGGCAATGGCGTTGTTCGCCTTCCCAATAATGTGGGTACGACGACGGTGGCAAACCCCTTCCACCGCGGGTATGCCCAATCATATAACCTGATGGTGCAGCGCGAGTTCTTCGGTTGGGTGGGTGAGGTTGGCTATGTTGGCACGCGCGGAATTCGCATCCCCCTGGGCCTAAATATTAATCCTTCTCCCGTGGGCGGGGGCGTCAAGGGGCGCCTGCTGAATGCAAATCCCAATGCCTGCCCCAACGATGCAACTACGCCCTGTTGGGGTGACATTGATGCCGTAACGCCTTTCAAGGTGACCTATTACGATTCGCTGCAAACCAGGCTCACGCGTCGATTGAGTGGCGGAGCGGAACTTGGTTTTGTTTATACATTCTCCAAAGCGATCGATTACGGCGAAAATGAGGGAGCCGTGTTCCATCCATTTCCGGCCAATTGGGGAGACAACAAGGCTCTCGCTGGTTTTGACCGCAAGCACAACTTCCAGGCCTACGGCGTATACGAACTGCCCTTCGGCCGCACCAAGCGTTGGGCGCAGCACGGCATTGCAAACATACTCGCTGGTGGCTGGCAGATGAACTGGATCATGAGCATCTACAGTGGGGTTCCCCTAACCATCACCAGCAGCGTAAACTCGTCCGATTGTTATTCTCGGGCACGTCGCAGCCCTTAATCCTGCAACGGGTGCAGTACAAACGTGTGCCGCTACGGACGCCGCCTGTCAGTATTTCCAGCCGAGTTCGTTTGCACAAGTACCGGCGGGCCAAACGCGCTACGGCACGGCGGGACGCAACATCCTACGCGGACCTGGCTTCTTTAACCTGGATACTGGTCTGTTGCGAAACTTCCGGATCACGGAGCGCATGAACTTCCAGTTCCGTGCGAACGCCTTCTCGGTGACGAACACGCCGAATTTCGGCAATCCGCAGACGAATATCTCGCAGCCGAACTTTGGGGTCATTACCGGGACGGCAAGTGGACCACAGTTTTCCAGCGAGGCGGGCAATCTCAGCGGCCAACGCACGTTCTGGTTTGGCGCGAGACTAAGTTTCTGATCGCAGGTAGGCTTGCTTTCCCAAACGAGGCGGGGTTCGTTCCGCGGCGAAATGCGCAGGGTCTGAATTTCATCGTCCGCCGCTTTCGCTTTTTTTACCTTGAGGTGCCTGACCATCCCGGCCAGCACGTGCGCTGCGGCGAGCTCGCAAATGCGCGGCGCCACCAGGCGCGGAGCCGCATGAGCTTCTCCGGCAAGATGCCTCTCCTACTGCTTCTCTATCTCATTATTCTGGCGCCCGGCGCTTTGCCGATTGGCCAGCAACGCTACGTCGAAAGCGTCCGGCGCAAGGGCAGCTTCCCGATCGCAAACCGCGGAGCTATCGCAAAGATTTGCATCGACCCGAACGATTACCCTGGCGTCCTGCGCGCTGCGAATGACCTAAGAGACGACATAGAGCGCGTCACTGGTCTTGCCCCAACAGTAACGCGCGATCACAAGTGCGCCGGCCCGAAGGTTCTCCTCATCGGGACTGTCGGCAAAAGTGAGATCCTCGACCAGCTCGTCCGCGAATCGAAGATTGACGTCACGTCAATTTCCGGAAAATGGGAGTCTTTTCTCACGAAAGTGGTTCCGCAACCGCTAGCGGGAATCAACCAAGCCCTCGTCATTGCGGGAAGCGATAAGCGCGGCACGATCTACGGAATCTATGCCCTTTCAGAGCAAATCGGTGTTTCGCCGTGGTATTGGTGGGCCGATGTTCCCAGTCCTCACCAGGACGTGCTTTATGTGAAGCCTGGCATTTACCTTCAGGGCCCCCCGGCGGTCAAATACCGTGGGATTTTCTTGAATGATGAAGCGCCCTCCCTTACCGGCTGGGTGAAAGAAAAGTACGGCGATTTCAATCATCAGTTTTACGAGAAGGTGTTCGAGCTGATCCTTCGTCTCAAAGGCAATTACCTGTGGCCGGCGATGTGGAACAACGCTTTCAATGAGGACGATCCTTCGAATCCCAAGCTGGCGGACAAGTTCGGAATTGTGATGGGCACCTCCCACCATGAACCGATGTTGCGCGCCCAGCAGGAGTGGAAACGTCACGGAAATGGCCCCTGGGATTACTCGAAGAATGCTGATGTCCTACGCGAGTTTTGGGATCAAGGCATCGAGCGCAACAAAAACTATGAAAGCATCATCACTTTGGGTATGCGCGGTGACGGCGATCTCCCCTTGTCGCAGAACGCCAATATCGAGTTGCTGGAAAAGATCGTGGCCGACCAGCGAAAGATCATCGCGGAGCGCGTCAATCCAGATGTATCGAGAGCGCCTCAGGACTGGGCCCTCTACAAAGAAGTTCAGGAGTACTACGAGAAGGGTATGCGTGTGCCCGACGACGTGACCCTGCTGTGGTGCGACGACAACTGGGGAAACGTCCGCCGGTTGCCAACGGCGGAGGAGCGCAAGCGCAACGGAGGCGCTGGGATCTACTATCACTTTGACTATGTGGGCGACCCGCGCTCCTATAAATGGCTGAACACGGTTCCAATCGCCAAAGTGTGGGAGCAGATGAACCTCGCTTATCGCTACGGGGCCGATCGGATCTGGATCGTGAACGTCGGTGACTTGAAACCGATGGAATTTCCGATCGACTTTTTCTTGAACATGGCTTGGAATCCCGAGAAGTGGCCCAAAGAAAAAATTAGTGAATTCACCAGACTTTGGGCGGAGCGGCAATTTGGGCCGGAGTACGCGCCGGAGATTGCAGACATTCTTGCGAAGTACACCAAATACAATGGCAGGCGCAAACCCGAACTGGCGGTCGACGAAGCGGAAACGATTATTCGCAAGCTGCCTGAGAACCGGCGCGAGGCTTTCTTCGAGCTCGTTCTCTATCCGGCAAAGGCGTCCGCGATCGTTACCGAGCTTTACATCACCGTGGGCAGAAACCATCTCTATGCCACGCAGGGTCGCGCGAGCGCGAATGATTTGGCCGCAGAAGCAAAGCAACTATTTCAAGCCGATGCCGATCTTTCTTCCTACTACAATCATGGGCTCGCCCACGGTAAATGGAACCATATGATGGACCAAACGCACATCGGCTACACGTATTGGAACCAGCCGCCGGTGAACGTGATGCCAAAGATTGAACAAATCGAGATTTCTGCGGCACCCTGGATGGGCGTGGCCGTGGAAGGTTCGTCGTTGGCCTGGCCCGGCGTGACCGAAGAATCGACTCTGCCGCAGGTGGATGTCTTCAATCAGCAACGCCGTTACATCGACGTGTTGAATCGAGGACGCGCCCCATTTGAGTTCTCGGCTGTATCGGGGACCCCCTGGATGGTGCTGAGCGCATCGCGCGGAACAATTGAGAAGGAACAGCGCGTGTGGGTGAACGTGGATTGGAGCAAAGTTCCCGAGGGGACCACGAGCGGCTCCGTGACAATCTCGGCAGCCGGTGCGCGGGACATCGTTGTCAAGATGAATGCATTTCGTCCCCACGGATTGACTAAGGATGCGCTCGACGGTTTTGTCGAAGCCGAGGGATACGTCTCCATCGAAGCGGAGCACTACACCAAGAAAATGGATGGAGTTTCAGCTCGATGGGAAAAGATTGATGACCTTGGGCGGACTCTGTCGTCCATGTCGGTATTTCCTGTGACAGCAGAGAGCGTCAACCCGCCGCAGAATTCTCCTTGCCTTGAATACAAAATGTACCTCTTCGATTCCGGCACAGCACAGGTGGAGGCAATCCTCGCCCCCACTTTGAACTTCGTGCCGGGCCGTGGCCTCCGCTACGCAATATCGTTTGACGACCGGCCACCAGAGATCGTGGACGCTCTCGCCCAGAACTCTCGCGAAGACTGGGAAACATCTGTGAAGGACAGCGTCCGCAAGGTGACATCCCGACAGATGGTCACACAATCTGGCTATCACACTCTTAAGTTCTGGATGGTGGATCCTGGCGTTGTACTGCAGAAGCTCATTGTAGATTTTGGTGGCGCCAAACCAAGTTATCTAGGCCCTCCCGAGAGCTATCATCACGATCGCGCGGGTGGCAAAACATGAGCCCGTTCCTGTGATTTCTGCCTAAAATACGGTCATCCTAAACTGCTTCGTCAAGATGGGCTAGTTCGAATGGTATGTACAAAGCCTGAGGCATCACTCACGGCCGCCGTGCTGCTCCTGGCGGCGGCGCTTGGCCATGCGCAGACCCGCTGGGTCGGTTCGTGGGCGGCTTCACAGCAGCGGCCCGAGCCTTACAACTCGCTCGCTACAGACGATCTCCGGGACGCCACGCTGCGCCAAGTTGTCCATCTCACGATTGGCGGAGCAGAAGTCCGAATACACTTGTCTAACCGCTTCGGTACGTCACCGCTGCACTTCACTTGCGTACACATTGCCCAGCCGGTGTCCTCCGCTTCAGGCAGGATCTTGACTGCGACTGACACAGCGCTCACGTTCTCAGGCCACGCGCAGGTGACCGTGCCTGCTGGCGCCGATTACATCTCCGATCCGGTCGCGTTTTCCGTGGCGGCATTATCTGATTTGGCTATTACGCTCCACATGGACCTGCCTCCGTCGGAGCAGACTGGACACCCGGGCTCGCGTGCCACGTCCTAC
>QHZC01000423.1:10127-13658 GCA_003224515.1 Acidobacteriota bacterium | reverse complement strand
TTTCCCCTTCACATCCTTGCCCGCGTAGTCGCTCTCCTTTAGTCCCTCGCCCACATCTACCAACTCCGCCGCCACGTCCGCGCTCTCGCTGTCCTCCGCCAGCACCACCGGCTGCGCCTGATAGCTCGCAATCTTTTCCTCACTACTCGTCGCTCGCCACTCCTTTGCTCCGACGCCGTCGGGGCGGCTTCGATCCACGCTTTTTTCCTTTACCTCATTAACCTCCTTTCCTTCCTTTACCTCCCATAGCTCTCCTGCCTCCGCATCCCACGCCGGCCGCGATCTCTGTGTCCCATAAAAAATCTTTCCATCCGCCGGAAACTGTAGAATCACTACGTCGCTGAGTCCATATGCCTGCGCCCGCTCCGCCACCAACTCTGCCGCCGAGTGAAACCCCCGCGACCCGCGCTGCCGATGAAACCGCGCAATCCCCTCCAAATTTCTCTTCGCTGTCTCCCCGCTTAACTCATTCGCCAGCGCCGCCACATCCTTCTCCGGCAGCAGCGGAGGCTTCTGAGCTCTGGCTGCTCCTCCGAAGGCCACCCCGGCTCCGATCAGAGCCAATTTAAGTCTGGTGAACATACTCATCCAATCCCTCCACACAAAATCTCCGCAACAGTAGCACAGACTTCAGTCTGTGCTCTGTCAACCACACCCGGTCTGATCCGTCGATCCCGGCAAGATCGCCAAGATCACTAGGCGGACCACGGCTTCGGTTGTCGACCGCCCGGGGAAGATGACTCTTTAGACCATGAGCCCTGGCGGCGGTTAAACTTGAAGTGGATAGTTATGGGAATAGGAGCGTGAGATTGCACAAACTGCATGAGCAATTCAAGCTGCTTCGTGCAAGCGCACTACTTGTTGTTTTTGCGAGTGCCATTGACGCTGCCAGCGTCTCCGCGCAATCTAGCAATGCTCCGTCAGCTGAGCCTCGTGCGGGAACACCGCAATACCGCTACACCAACCGGCTCATTCACGCCAAGAGTCCCTACCTCCTCTTGCATGCTCACAATCCGGTGGATTGGTACCCGTGGGGCGACGAAGCCTTCGAAAAGGCCCGCAAAGAGAACAAGCCGATCTTTCTTTCCATCGGGTATTTCACATGTCATTGGTGCCACGTCATGGAGCGGGAATCGTATTCCGATCCCGGCATCGCCGCCATTCTGAAACAGTATTTCGTTTCTATTAAAGTGGACCGCGAAGAACGGCCCGACATTGACCGCCTGTACATCGCCTATGTCGAAGCGACGACGGGAAGCGCGGGCTGGCCGCTGAATGTGGTGCTCACTCCCGAACGCAAACCTTTTTTCGGCGGCACCTATTTCCCGTCGGACCAACTCAAGTCGCTCTTAGAGAAGGTCGCCGACTCGTGGGGCAAACAACAAGATTCAATCACTCTGACCGCAGGGCACGCCGCACAGCAACTCATTCAGATGGTCAGCAAGCAGCCTCCGGCCACGGGCGATCTTCAACCCGCCATTGTTGACCTGGCCTACAAACAGATTTCATCGGCCTACGACGCCACGAACGGCGGCTTCGGGGGAGCGCCGAAATTTCCGAGGCCGGTCGCGCTGTGTTTCTTGCTTCGTTATTTCGCTCGCACCGGTCAGCGCGACGCGCTTGAAATGACGCTCCGCACGCTCCGCCGAATGGAGAGCGGCGGCATTCACGACCAGCTCGGCGGTGGCTTTCACCGCTATTCAACGGGTGCGACCTGGCTCGTTCCTCATTTCGAGAAGATGCTCTACGACCAGGCGCAGCTTGCGATCGTCTACACCGAGGCCTACCAGATCACCCACGACCGCTTCTATGCAAATACCGCGCGAAGCATTCTCGATTTCACGCTGCGCGAGATGCACCAGCCTCGCGGTGGTTTTGCCTCCGCAGAGGATGCCGACAGCAGAATTGCTTCTGGAAAGCCGGAGACCGGTGAGGGAGTCTTTTACGTCTGGACGGCGAAAGAAATTGAAAGCGTCCTAGGTAGCCAGGATTCGGCGGTCTTCGAATATGCCTATGGAGTTGAATCCGGCGGTAACGTCCCCGCGCAACAAGACATTCGCGGCGAGCTGAACGGTAAGAACGTTTTGTATGAAGCTCACTCGACCGACGAGACGGCCAAAAAATTCAGCCTAACCGTTCAACGAACCGCCGAAAAGTTGACTAACGGACGGAGAGCCTTGTTCGAAGCGCGCTCTCGCCGCCCCCGGCCCCCTGTCGACGATAAGATTGTCACAGCATGGAATGGCATGATGATCTCCGCTCTGGCGCGGGCCAGCCAGGCTCTCCGTGAGCCGCGCTATCTCGAACGCGCGCAAGCCACGGCAAAGTTTCTCGAATCCCATCTTTATAATTCGAAGAAGGGCAAGCTTTGGCGCAGCTTTCGCGCAGGCGGTCCCAGTGTCGACGGCTTCCTCGACGATTACAGCGATCTCATCAGCGGACTTCTAGACCTGTACCAGGCTGGCTTCGATGTCCACTGGCTTACTTGGGCCGTTTCACTAGAAGAAAAACAGGACCAGCTCTTCAGAGACGGGAAAGAGGGCGGCTATTTCGACTCAGATACATCTGATCCTTCGGTCCTTAGCCCTACGCGCGAATCCTATGATGGTGCCGAACCGGCACCCAATTCGACTGCGGCCATGAATCTTCTTCGCCTCGCGCAATTCACAGACCGTGCCGCGTGGCGCGATGCGGCCTATAAGACACTATCCGCGTTCGCTTCTCTCCTTCAGTCAAACCCCGAGGCCGTGCCAGCCCTCGTTTCCGCTCTCGATTTTCGGCTCGCTCAAACCAAACAAATCCTCATCGCCGGTGATCCCCGGTCCCAAGACACACGTGATTTGCTGCGCCAGGTCAACAGCAGATTCCTCCCAAACAAGATTCTTCTTCTCGCCGACGGTGGCGCCGGACAGCAACAACTGGCCCGCTGGCTCCCGTTTGTAGCGGGAGCCCATCGCAGCAAAGATCGTGCCACCGCCTATGTTTGCGAAAACTATGTTTGCAGGTTGCCGACCGCCGCTCCACAAGTGCTGGCGCGTCTTTTGGACGCCAAGAACTAGCCTCAGACTGCAGCGAAATTTCCTGATAACCAGCACTCAGAAATTGTGGTGTTCTGGCATAGGTGGTGCAAGGCAGGGTTCTCAGTTATCGGCAGAGGCGCGCATTGGGCGGGAGCGCGTCGGCCACTAACTCGTCGAGAAGAGTCCCATTATCTCCTGAAACCACTCTGCTGCGGGTCGTTTCGAGGAGTAAGTCTGCAGCACGCGAGCGAGTATGTGCTCAACGATCGCCCAAGTAATGACCTCGGAGGGGACCATGATTTACTCATAACGCAGCGCCACGATGGGATCGACCCGCATGGCGCGCCGCGCGGGGATGTAGGAAGCGGCAAGCGCCACGGCGGTCAGCAACAGCGCCACACCGAGGAACGTAACCGCGTCGTATGTGCCGACGCCAAAGAGAAGACTGGCCAGGAATCGCGCCACGACAAAAGAACCTGCCAGTCCAATGCCGATACCTACAAGCGTCGAC
>QHZC01000423.1:4569-10043 GCA_003224515.1 Acidobacteriota bacterium | reverse complement strand
CCCACCGCCGCGAGCAAGAGTGCGAGGGCTGCAAAAATTCCGATAAGCACCACCGAGAATCGTCGAGGTGAAACAGAGTCCGAGAGCAGTCCATCCATGGTCATCACGTGGGTTACCGGCAGATTGGGATCAACTTTGCGGACCACGTCCCTGACAGCCGCAGCAATGGCCAACGGATCGGAAACCGTGCGTACCACCAGATAGGGTGTCCATCCGCCATCGAAATACACGTCAAACGTCGGTTCGGCATCGAGCCCAAACTGGTGCACATTTCCCGCGATTCCGATGATCGTGGACCAGCACGGTTTGGGATCGAGCGAACAGAGATTAATGCGCTTTCCGATTGCATCGCCTTGCGGCCAGAAGCGTCGGGCCATCGTTTCATTGATTACCGCATTTTGTAGCTTCCAATCGTCTTCGGTAAAGAAGCGGCCTGCGCGCAATGGAATTGCCAGCGAAGAAAAATAGCTCAGACTCACGGTTCGATACTGCACAATCGGCCGGGCGCCGGCCGCAGGAAGAGGTTGGCCCTCGATCACGAATCTCGCCGCTAGGCGAAATTCGTTGCTCAGCGGTAAATCGTCGATTCCTCCGACTTCCTTCACGCCCGGCAGCGCGCGGATTTGCGCGGCGATTTTTTCGAATTGCTGCGACTGTTTCCGGCCCAGTTTGACTTGTTCGTCCTGCGAAAGCTGGTTGATTTGCGCGAAGGAAAGCGCCGGCTGCTCGATCTCCATTGTCAGAATGTGGTCCATGCGAAAGCCTGGATCGACCTCCAACAAGTGCTGAAAACTCCGGAGCAGCAGGCCAGCTCCGACGAGAGGAATGAGCGCCATCGCGATTTCGGAAATCACCAGAAGATTGTGAGTCCGGCGATTTCCCGCTGCGCTCGTTCCTTTGTTTCCTTGCTTCAGTGCGCCGGCCAGGTTGGTCTTGAGCGTTCGAACCGCCGGCAGCAAACCGCATGCCACACCTGTCACGATACAAACCGCCGCGGTGAATGCCAGGACCGTGCCGTTCAACCCGCTGTCGTGCAAGACGGCGAGGTCCGCAGGAACAAATGCCAGCAAAGCTCTCAGTCCGGCGAGGGCCAAGAGCAAACCCAGCGCCCCTCCGAGCAGTGAGAGCAGGGTGCTTTCCGTGAGCAGCTGCCGGATTAATCGCCAAGGGCTCGCACCGAGCGCGGTGCGCACGGCAACTTCTCTTTCGCGAGCCGCGTTTCGAACAAGAAGCAAGCTCGCGATGTTGCTACAAGCGATGAGCAGCACGAGACCGACGGCCCCCAAGAGCGCCAGAAGCGTGGTGCGCAACTGTGCGGCGGAAGGATCTTACAGGTTTTCGACGAGCACGCCAAAACTCTTGTGCGCATCTGGATATTTGATTGCTTCCTGCTGATTGAGCCTATTAATTTCATCGCGGGCCTGAGCCAGAGAAACTCCCGGCTTCAGCCGTGCAATGGCGTTGAAAGCGTGATGAACGTGCTCGGTCAAATCGTCGTTGAATTGGCCGATCGGCATCCACAAATCCGGCCAACGCAATAACTGAAAACCAGCAGGCAGAACGCCAACAACAGTGTAGCGCTTATTGTCGAGGGCAATCGTGTGGCCCAGGACACCGGGATCGCTGCCGAACCGGCTTTGCCACAAACGATGGCCCAAAATCACCACCGGCGCGCTGCCCGCCCGGTCTTCTCCGGAAACGAACGAGCGACCCGCCGCGACGTGCGCTCCCAGCATCGGGAAAAGTCCGGAGCTGGCATAACTTGCCAAAACGCGCTGTGGCTCACCCTCGCCCGTCAGGTTAAATCCTTGAGAGATTGGAACGTAGGCACCCATCTCCGAGAAGCTGCGATT
Organism: Acidobacteriota bacterium; assembly: GCA_003224515.1. Taxonomy (GTDB): domain Bacteria; phylum Acidobacteriota; class Terriglobia; order Acidiferrales; family UBA7541; genus Acidiferrum. The sequence goes on along the minus strand of QHZC01000423.1, from coordinate 8,190 downwards.
CTGCTGTTGCCAATCGGCGTAATCGCCGGGCGACAATGCCGCCTTGGGAACCTGCGGGGGGTATGTGTTCCAGACTTCCACCAGGCTCTCCGGTTGGGGATAGGGCAGCGGTCGAAGCAGCACATTCTCGATCACACTGAAAATCGCGGTGTTCGCGCCGATCCCCAGAGCCAATGTCAGCACCGCCACAACAGGGAAGCCAGGATTCTTCGCCAGCGTACGAATGCCGTAGCGAATGTCTTGCACTAGGTTTTCCATAGCCATCCCTCCGCGGCAAGAGCCCGACCAGCCCCGTCAGGGTCCGGAGGCGCCGCGCCCCTTGCCCCGTTCAACGTTTAAGCGCGGTTCTTCCTTTCCCGCATCCTTTTGGTTCGGGAGTCTAGAATGCGCAGTTCTAAATATGTCCATCTTAACATTAAATAAATGACGACTCTTTAGAATGCGCGCTTAAAAAAACACCCGGGGTGCGGTCCCCCCTTTCTGCTATCATCCCGCCGCGCATCCCAGGAGGCGCCATGAGCTTTAGCCGGAGGCTCCAGGAAATCCGTTACGGTTTCGAGCGCCCCTTCTGGGTCGCCAACCTCAGCGAGCTCTTCGAGCGCCTCTCCTACTATGCGGCCTTTGCTTCCCTTGCCCGCTACCTTCACGAAGCGCTGAATTTCCCTATCGAACGCGCCGCTGATCTTACTGGTCTGTTCGGCGGTCTGGTTTGGTTCCTGGCCATTTTCGGCGGCGCCATCGCCGACCGACTGGGCTTCCGCCGCGCTCTTTCTCTCGCCTATCTCATCCTCGCTGGGTCCTACTTTCTCCTTGGTTCCCTTGGGGCGCCCTGGCTGGCCCCCGTTCGCAATGCGGTTCCTCTCGTCGCGCTCGTCACCGTCGTCCTCATGCTCCCCGCTTTCGGCATCGCGCTCGTCAAACCGTGCGTGGTAGGCACCACCGCCCGGGCCTCCATGGAAAATGTCCGTTCCATCGGATATTCGATCTACTACACACTGGTGAACATTGGCGGCGCGCTCGGCCCTTTTGTGGCCTCCGGGGTGCACAAAAACATGAGCGTCGAGAACGTTTTCCGCGTTGCGGCCTTTAGCGTCTTTCTCATGTTCTTCGCCGTGCTCCTTTTTTTCAAGGAGCCGCAACGATCCAACGAAAAACAGACCGCAAGTCTCAGCGAATCTTCGCGAAACTTCTCTAAAGTGCTCGGCAATCCCAGATTCATGCTGTTTCTTCTGATTTTTTCCGGCTACTGGATCGTCTACTGGCAGGAATTCATCACCTTGCCCATCTACGTTCACGATTACATTAGTCCCACAGCGGACACCGAGAAAATGCTCGCTACCGGCCCGCTCTTGGTGATCGCACTGACCGTCGCCGTCAGCGTCCTTACGCAGAAAGTCGCCGCCTTCCGCGCCGTCATTCTCGGCACGCTCATATCGATGGTCGCGTTTGCGATTGTCGCGCTGCATTCCAGCGTCACCGCTGCTTACGCCACCCTCGTTGCTGTGGCCCTCGGCGAACTGACCCAGCAGCCGCGTTACTACGACTATATTTCGCGCCTCGCTCCCGCTGGCCAGCAGGGCACCTACATGGGCTTTGCGTTTTTGCCCTTAGCGCTTCTGGTGGGCCATTACCGCCATCGGCCTGGCCACCACGCTCTTGCTATGGATCTACGACCGCGTCGTCAAGCCCAGCGCACAGGAGTGGTCTTCGTGACTCCGCAGGAGCGTCGCCAGGTTATGGAGGATTTTGCCTGATTTGAACTTTCAACTGTGAACTGTCGATTTTTTTCAGCGGAACATGCCGTCGCAGAAAATCATGGCATATCTGCAAAAGGAGTTTTTTTTTTAAACGGAAAACTCAGAACTGACAACTAATTACTTTTCAGTTGACCATGCGCCGAAGCGAAGCAAGCGCCTGGCGCGCCAGCGAATAGCGCGGCTCGATTTCGAGCGCTTCCTGGAAGCAGCGCATGGCGTGGCTGTACATCTCTTTTCCCAGATACGCGCGGCCCAGGTTGTAGTGCGGAAAGTGACGCGGCTCGTAGCGGCGCGCTTCCGTGGCGCGTTCGAGCCAGGGAATCGCTTCCTCGAATCGGCCCAGCTCGATCAGATACGCGCCAATGTCGTTGTAAGGATTGCCAAATTCGGGATCCAGTTCGATGGCCCGTTTGCACTCGGCGATGGCTTCTTCAATGCGCCCCTGGAAATGATAGGTCCAGCCCAAAAAGGTGTGAGCTTCGGCAGTGGGATGCAGATCAAGCGACGATTGATACAGCTCCACGGCGCGATCGTAGTCGCCTTCCATCTGCGCCTGATAAGCGTCTTGTAGAACTTCCCACGCCCGCGTGAGGGTCTCCATGCTCATGGCACATAGTTAGCACATGGTTTTGCAAGGGTCAAAAGTACGAGGGTTCGGGAAGTGCCCGAGAGGAACCTGTACCTTGTGCCGGGTTAGGAGTGGAAATTGGGACCGCAAATGGAGAAAATAGTTGGGTTCGGAGCGTGGCTTCATCATTTAGCGATAACCACCAATCAGACGAGGGGGCATCTTGAAGCGCAATGTATTGATACTAGGGATTGTAATTTTCGCGGTGGCCGGTGCGCTGCTGGCGCAGGATCCGCCCGCAAAAACGGCTTCGAAAAAAGCGCCGAGTCACACCGCTGCTGGTTCCGCAACGCGGGGCAAGGAAGTATTCGACAAGAAATGTGCCTTGTGCCATTTCGCGGACAGTGACGCAAAGAAGATCGGACCGGGCCTCAAAGGCATTTCCAAGAGAGGAACCTTCACCGTTAATGGAAACAAAGTCACGACGGAGTCCCTGACGACATGGATCGAGAACGGCGACACCCTCATGCCCGGCATGAAGGAAGTGCTCGAGCCTGCCGAAATTCAAGACGTCGTCGCTTACGTGAAAACACTGTAGGGCTACCGCAAAAGAGAAAAGCCCCCAAAAGCCTGATCGCTCAAGCCGCCGGGGGCCCAAACTCAAAAACTGTGCCTACTTCAGGACGGCGTCTTTAAACGCCTTCGACGGACGCAGGCGAACCACGGTCTTCGCCTTGATTTTAATCGCCTCGCCGGTCTGTGGGTTGCGGCCCATGCGCGCCTTGCGGTGCGCCTTCACAACGCGGCCGATCCCCGGGATCACGAACTTGCCCGCTGCGCCCTTGGCTTCCTTCACTGCGAGCTTGAACAGCTCTTCAAAGAATTGAGCGGCGGTTTTCTTCGGTGTGCCGACTTTCTCGGCGATGTGTCCCACAACCTTGGTCTTGCTCAGTGGCTTGGCTGCCATCTAGTCTGCTTATCCTCCTGTTTTTTCTTTCCACTCCGATACGATCGAAGCAGGCCGCGAGCTGACTACCCAGATTTTCACCGAAAAACTCGGGCCGCAAGGGACTATAGCCAAGGTAATCGCAGAACGCAAGGAAAAATCGCAAAAAAGGCTGGAAAAATGCGAGTTTTTTTTGGCCGGGTGTGGAAATCACCGCTGAAAATGCGGCTCTGCGGTTTGGCGCTCCCCATTCAAACGGCAGCCAGGGGCGACGATTTAGAGAAAAGTTCAAAGAATCGAAGGCCGTCTTAGCCGGAAAAAACGCGCATTTTTCCGGCCTTTTTTGCGAT
>QHZC01000423.1:0-4557 GCA_003224515.1 Acidobacteriota bacterium | reverse complement strand
CGATGGCTTTGATACCGCCGAAGTAGTTTTCGAGAGCAATGTGTTCATCGGGGGCATGGGCGTTTTCGTCAGGCAGGCCGAAGCCGATCAAAACGCACGGCACTTTGAAGGTGTCGTGCATTTGCGTTACAAAAGGAATGGACCCCCCCTCGCGAATGAAAACAGCTTCCTTGCCGAAGCCCTTCTCCAGAGCGGTTTGTGCTTTCTTGAAAATGGGATCGTGGTAGGAAGCTACCCAAGGCTTCCCCATGCTCAAAACTTCAAACTGGCAGTGGATCGCTTTCGGCAAGAGCTTTCGAATGTGACTCTCGACGAGCTTTGCAATCTTTTTCGGGTCCTGATTGGGCACGAGACGCGTGGAGAATTTGGCGAAGGCCTTTGACGGGATGACGGTCTTGGCGCCTTCTCCTTGATAGCCACCCCAGATACCGTTCAATTCGAACGTCGGGCGTATCCATAGCCGTTCGACGGTGGTGAAGCCCGCCTCGCCGAAATAGCCCGGTGCGCCGACAGCTTTCTCAAAATCCTTTTTCTTCCAAGGCAGCGCATTCAGAGATTTGCGCTCGGCACTTGAAACCTTGGCTACCTGGTCATAAAACCCCGGCACGGTGACCCGGAAATTCTTGTCGTGAAGTTTCGCGAACAGCTCCGTCAGCATCGTGAGCGGATTGGGGACGGCACCGCCATATACACCGGAGTGCAGATCGCGCTCCGGGCCGGTCAATTCGATCTGATAATAGTTCAGCCCGCGCAATCCGTAAGTGATCGAAGGAACGCCCTTCCCGAGCATCGAGGTGTCCGAAACCACCAGCGCGTCGGCCTTCAGCTTTTCCTTGTTCTTCTGGACGTAATCCCAGAGGCTAACGCTCCCGACCTCTTCTTCTCCTTCGATCAAGACCTTTACGTTGATGGGTAGTTTGCCGTCAATTTTCTGGAGGGATTCGAACGCTTTTAGGTGGATGTGGACCTGCCCTTTGTCGTCGGCGGTACCGCGCCCAAAGAGATTGCCGTTTCGCACCGTGGGTTCGAACGCCGGCGACGTCCATAGATTGAGAGGCTCGGCGGGCTGCACGTCGTAATGCCCGTAGAAGAGAATGGTTGGCTTGCCGGGAGCCTCCAAAGATTCTGCATAGACCAGCGGGTGGAGACCCGTGGGGATGATCTCAACGTTCTTGAATCCAGCGGCCCGGAGATTGCCGGCAACCCAGCGCGCGCCGCGCTCGATATCCGGTTTGTGCTCGCTCTTGGCGCTGACGCTGGGGATGCGCAGAAAATCGCACAACTCCGCTAGATGCTGGTCGCGCTGACCATCAATAAACTCAGCAAGATTCATAGCAGGCCCTCAGGGGACATAACTCCTTTCGAGAAATACACTAAACCTGATGCCAGTGAAAGCGGCAGCGGGATGAATGCGCAGCTGCAAATGGCCTGCCGTGGCCGCTCTGCTATTTTAGGGCCGCCACAGCTTTGCGCACAAGCAAACGCGTTCCCGGCACTGGTCATTTCCCTGCATGCCAGGCTTATGGCCATGTGACATGGGCAATGCTAACTTCCCAGCTCGGGATAGCAAGGAAAGATTGCTCTTGCCGGCCCAGGCTTCCCAACCCCCGCTGCGAAAACTTGTTCTTCGGGCGCAATCTGAGTGGCCGTGTGAACGGGACGGTATTGGTTTACTCTGGGAGAAGGTCAATCCTATGCGCCGCTTCAGGATTCTCCAACCGCGGTCCGCAGTTCGAAGACCTTTTGTTGAATCAAGGTTTGATGTTTGGGATATTCAGATCTGTATTTGACTTTACAGAGACTGCGCCCGGAACTTCTGTCAATGCGCTATCTCCTTGACGGGTGAGATAAAGGACAAAGGGCGTGAGCTCGAAGGGCGTCACCTCATCTACGGCCACCGTGCCTGCGGGCTTGGACTTGAGCATTTGCAGCTGATTGTTCCATGGTTCGATCTTGATGCGTCCGCCGAGCGGCAGCGCCGCGATGACGTTGCCCTCTGGCTTTGCTGCCGACGCCTGCGCTGTGGGCGGTTCGGAAATGCTGGTCAACCCTGTCGCGACCCTGGCGCCTAGGTGCGGACTTATCAGATTGGGGATCTGCTTCGAACGGTCATTCAGCGCTTGGAGGAAGAGTTGCGCGTTTCCGAGATGCTCCTGGTATGGCGACTTCTTCAATAATTCGATCCCCTCCTGGGTCGCCGCCTGTTCCTCCTCCGGAGTGTGAGTAAAGCCGAAGTGATGGAAGGTCTTTTTTTCGTCGAACCGCAAGCGATTGAAGAACGCATATTGCGTGCCCATCCGATGCCCGAGCACGACGTGACCGAGCTCGTGCGCGAGAATGGCCGCAAGGCTGGCCTCGTCGGGAAGCACATCCACCAAGCCGCGGCTCAAGACGATGGTGTGGCCCACGGTGAAGGACTCCATCGTTGAGGTCATCAGAACGCGGCAACGTACCACTGGCTGGATATCGAGGTTATTTGTGACCTCGAGGTTGTTAACCACTGTCGCTAGCACTTTGTCCACGTCCCCGGACGGTGCCATTAGGCCCAGCTGCTCCATCTTGGCTGCGACATTGTCTTCGGCCTGGCGTCCCCAAGCGCGCTTCGCCTCAAGCGGCGTGTAGTCGTTAGAGATTTCACTCTGATCCTTCACCGGCCTCGGCGTCTCCACCAGAACCTTGCTTAGCTCTTGCTCGTCCCGAACGTGGCTCGGGGCGTAGCTCCAAAGGCGCGTTTGCGCCCTGAATGATGGGACCGCCATGTTGTCGACTTCTTCGCTGTAGATGAAAGCCGGGAGCCATTCGTTCTTTCCTGCGTTCGTGCGCCAGCTGTCGAAATTGAAGTAGTAGCTGGTCTTGGACCCGCCGCCGTAGCCGCCGTTGAAGCGTACAATGTGGTACTCCAGATCTTCCACCCAGATGCGGCCGACAAAGCGCCCTTTGTCTCCCTTCGAGGACGGATCGAGGTCGAAAACCAGGCAGCGAACCTCACCCAAGAACTCGCGGCCCACATAATCAAACTTGTAATGCTGGCGGTCGAACCCGTTTGTGTCCAAGTAGATCATTTGAAGGAAGCCGCGCGGGAGAAATTCCAACGAGAACATATTCCCCAAACCGCCGATCATCTTATGTTTGGTACGAGTGCTGCTGATCAGCGGCTCGAGCTCCACGCCCTTGGTGAGCTCCGCGCGCCCGAGAAAATACTTGTCGCCATTCGGCACTGCGCCCAGATCCTTGTTAGGACGGAGAATCTGGATGTACGTTTCCACGATGGGCGAGTATTGGCGAAGCGACTCGACTTCCGCCTGTTCTTGCGCCACGATCTTGTCCACGACTTCAGTCAGGGTCGGCTGCTGCTGGGGAGCTGCAATCAGGGGGATGGCCCCCAACGCCACGACCATAGGCAATATCTTCAGCGCGCGCATAATGCCTCCTAAGCTGTACATGGCAGATATGGCTAGTGCTAGCAGGCTAGGCTCCGGAGAGCACCCTGCCACCTGTCCAAAGGGTTAGTTTAAGGACAGGAGTACTTACCGATTGGCCCCTGGACGAAATGCCAGAGGCTCAAGCAAAAATTTAGAGCACGCTAAGTGGTCTGTGCGGCCGCCCTTACTGGCAATTTGGGTCTTCGGTCCTTCTCGAAGCCATTGCCGGAACGGAACCCCATGAGAGGCCAAATCCGGCTTTGGGCGCGCGCGGCAGGTGAAGAATCGGCGGGAACCAAGCCCAGCGCAGGCGGAGAACCCATGTTGTCACTCGCTTGGAAAGTTTGAGCTTATCAACCAGTTTCAGTGTTCGCTCCAGAAAGAGTCCTGGATGTTTCAAAGAAGACAAAGCGCTGAAAATCACTTCTGCGAAATTCAAACTGATTGTCAGTGAAAGGGTAGTCGGGTTATCGGATTTCACGAGTAACGCGCCGTGCTCAGGAACCGCCCAGTGGTGCGGAGACGTGTTCATGCACGACCATCCAGCCGTGTGCGCGTTTCTCGAGCACCATCGTCCAACGCCCGTCCAAATGCGATGCCGCGCCCTGTTTGCTCACGAGTTCCGCCCCGAACGTCACCGTGGCCCACGCGAGCGATCCTCGCCGGTGCACCGCCAGATCGTCGTTCAGTCGCAACTTGATGCTGCTATTAGGCTCAAAAAGCGCCTTCTGCACGCCCGCCCGGTACTCCGCCCAATTGTTGTATTTCATCGGCACAATGTCGAAATAGGCGAAGCCGGCATCCGCGGCGTAGTACGGCTCGATCTTAGCGATATCCAAACTCTCCCAGGACCCGATAATTTTCGGAACCAGCGTCCGCAATTTGCCCTCTTCCGAATCGGCGCCTGCCCGCGGAATGGTTAATGCCGCCAGACTGGCCATCAACACCATCGCTAGGGCAAATATCCTGAGTCTATGCATGCTCACACCCTCCTTGGCAATATTTCTAGTGATGCAACTTCCTAACCCGGAAAATTCATAATTTTAGAAGCACGAAAGGCCTCGCTATGGTACAAATCCGTTGTCTACGCGGGTTTGAGACCAAAAGTGAGGCCTTCGCTTGAACGAACATACCA
>QHZC01000424.1:3041-7669 GCA_003224515.1 Acidobacteriota bacterium | reverse complement strand
TCGATGGCGCAGCAGGCCAAACCAAAACCAAGCGGCCAGATGGAGCTCTTACGTGCCCAGTTCACAGCCTTGTCGAGGGTGGTGAAGATGATGCCTTCATCTTCCAGGGGATTCCCAAAATCGTCGGGCTTGGTGAGTGTGACATGTTTTCCGAGAGATGTGCTCATGGTGCCTCGTCTCAAGCTATTTTCGCACAGCACGACGTGGGAGACAAATACCAGGGTTGCGCCGCGTGATGACAGACCTCATGCTCCTTCGGCGCACCGCGTAGCATAAAAATAGGGCCGTCTCGCAGAAGCGCCGCAATGAATACAAAGGACTTGCGCTTATTTTCGGAGCAGAGGAACTTAAGCGTCTTAATTGGGCCGGCGAGGCGAAGGGTGCACCCCGCCGGTCCGGAGTACAACTGTTTGTGCGGAAGACAAGCTCCGTTCTTTGCGTGCGCGCCAAACCAGGAGGGCGCTCGCAGCAAGAAGGCAGGTAGTTACTGCGCCCAAGACCAGCGATTGCGAAGGCGGCTCGGTATGATTCAAGCGCGAATCGATGCTGGCCAAAGAAGGTAAAGCAGCGCGAGCCGCGGCAGATCGTATTGGATTGGGTATGACCGGAGACTTTGCGGACGCTTGAGAATTGGCTTGATCGCCGAGGGGTGGAAGCGCTCCCGTCCCGGAGACTTCAAACCCAGGGCCCGCTCCTGCTTTCACTTGGCTTGCTGCGTGGACTTGATAGCGACTGTTGCCGGTTGCGAGGATCTTGAAGGCCAGTGAACGAGACGAAAATCTCATCGTCGGGGGAATCATGACCGCCAATTGCTGCACCGGCAACGCAAACCTTGGATGAAACGCGACACGGCCATCGTATGGCAGATCGTAGTTGAACGCGAACTTGGTTGCTCCCGGCCGCAACGGGAAATTCACGGTGTAGTGTCCGGGCTGGCCGGGCACGGGCGCCGCGGAAATCATCATACCCATCTCCCCGGGACCTGCGGCGAGGACAGAATCAATCATGGCATTTGACGGCAGATAAACATCAAACGTGCGCTCACCCGCCTGCGTCAGAGGCGGGCTGGAAACGTTCTTGATCTCGATCAAGTCGGAAACGTGAAGCAGATTTCCATTGGTTCCGGTGCGAAGGATTTCGATGGTGCCGGTTATGCCCCGCACGTTTGTCGCTGCGTCGAACACTTGGATAGAGAGAGCCTGACCGGCGGAAGCCTGCTGATCATAGCTGACGCCCTGGTGAAACACGCGCACCAAGTACGGTTTGTCAGGGTATTGCACATGGAGGGCAAACGCTCCCTGTGCATCCGTCTTTGCACGCGTCTCCTCCGGCGTTGCGGCGCCCAGCCGAATCAGGATCACCTCATCGCCGACAGCGGGTTCGCCGCGACTCTGATTGCGGACCGATCCGATTAGGTTGTCCGCGCCCAGTGCTCCTGTTGGGAAACACACAAGCAGCCCCAGGACAGCGAGAAGTCCCCGCATACGGAATTTCTTGGCGCAGAGACAAAGATTCATCATTCGGTTGCGGCATTCGTGGATCGGAGTGTCGCCGGGCGTGCGCCACTGAAACAGGGCGTCGGTAATGGCTTTTACCTGGTCGGGAAAGGCGCTGAGAATATGAATGTGCTTTACCTTGCCTTGTTTATCGATGATGATGCGGACCGGAACAGGATTGAATCTGCGCTCGGCAAAAATCGGATCAACTCTCTCCAATACGTTTTCGTCGCGCGCATAGTCCTTGATGCACACGGGGACTTCACCGCCGCCCCGCCCCGAAATGGGGCCGGCCTCTGCCGGCAAAGTCATCTTGCCCATTTCTTCGACGAGACTCTCAACGAGCTTGGTGTCTCGGCTGGTAAAGACGAACTGGACCATGTGACAGCGGATTTGAGTCGCCAGGACGTGCCAGTGCAACTCGGCGACGGGCGAACCGTAGTCAAAGCGAACGAAGGAATGGTTGGCGATGGTGACAAGCGTCGGCGGTTGTTCCACTTTGTAGTCTCTGTTCAAACTTTCTTTGTCGTAATTGATCAGCTCCAGCGCGTTTCCGGCCGGTGTAAGTGTGAAAAACAGGTCCTGGGCGGCGATCAAAATGCTGCCCCGGCTTGTCCCCTTGAATGTGTCCGCGGACCTGATTTGGGCAAGTACGTAATAGCCACTGTCCGAAGGAGGCGGGCCGCTGTATTTCTCGGTCCAATCCGGGGACAGAGAGTAAGTGAGACCAAAATATCGGTTGGTATAGGTGTTGTTGGCCACTCTCCCGCCTTCCGGGAGAGGCGTCACCGAATCGCTGGCGCTCGACCAGGCGCCCTTGACCAGAATGACATTCGATGGGAGCACGCTCGGGTGCGGATTGCTGGAAAAATCGCCTCCGCTCTGAGGGGGGCCCTGCGCGCGGGCAAGAAGCGAAATGGAAAAACCAAGAAGTACCAGAGAACGCGAGAATCTTCGATGCATATTCAAACCCCGAAGTCTCCAAGAGAGAAAAAACCGGGCGAGACACTTCCGTGTCTCACCCGTAGAAATGAAGACAAGAATTACAGCGAGCGCAGAAAGTTCAGTAGATCCTGCTTCTGGCTTGGTGAAAGTAAGTCAAAGAGCTCTTCGACCGCAGTGGCCTCGGAGCCGCTGCTTTGGTGAGCCTCGATGGCCGCCAATAAATCCGTGGTACGGCCATCGTGCAGGAAGAAGATGCGCTGGCCCAAGCCCCACAGTGGGGCGGTGCGGAACTGGTCGCCGCCTGCGCCGCCCTGGGAGACATTGTCTGCCAAACCCACGCCCATGTGATGGATTTCTATGTCAGAGAACAAGTTGGCAGTAGCGTTGCTCACCCGACGGCGCTAAAGAGCCTGCGGCCATTAGCGATCGAGGTTGCTCCTCCCGGCGAGGTAGTGGAGGGTGTGGGCTGGTCCAGGAACTTCATGAAGACACTGAACAGCGCGGTGTCGCTGGTGACGGTGGAAGCGCTGGTACCACCGGAGTGCGTAATGTCCTCGGGGTAGCCGACCCCAGCCAGGTTCAGGCAGTTGGCTGGAAGCCCGCTTCCCAATTGGTCCTCACCCGGCAGCGGCCGATCTTGCGTAAACAGTTCGTTGGAGATGCCCATTTCCACGTTGTAAGCCTCGCCGGCGAAGATCATCAGCGACTTGTTCTGGGCCTTCCAGCCAAAACGGCTGATAGTGCCATCGTTGCCGTTGTGATTGAAGGTACCGCTGATCCCGACACGGTTAAAAACTGCCTGGGCCGCCTGATTGGCCAGCAGGGTTGAGTCGTCAATGTTTTCGATCAGCCCCGCACCAAAGACCGGCGTGGGAATGCGGAAGATCATGTTGCGTGTCGCCCCCGCAGCATTAAAGCTAGGCTGCTGCAGGTTGCAGCTGACGGCATCAGCCCGGCCGGAGACGGTGAAGAGGTCTTCTACTCCGCCGTTGGGTGCGTTTGGGTTGGGATTGCCGAATCGGTCAAAGAAGAACGGGAACCGTGCTTCACGCACCGGGCCATTGGGCTGGACGAAAAATGGGATGGTGTTGGTGCTACCAATCACGACCCCGTTGGCGATCACCTGGCTTTGAGGGTTCGGCCCCACATGGGGGAAGACACCGACGGCTGGGCTGGTTCCGCCCGGGGCCGGTTGGGAATGACACGCTCCGCACGAGTCCAGGTTGAACCGTGGTCCCAGACCTGGGTTGTCTCCGGTAACGGTTTGGTGCTCGGTGAACTGCGCGAATCCAGCTTGGTAGAAGGCCAGATCGTTTGCATTGGCACTGACGGACGCATACGGCTGGCCCGCGTTCACTCCTGTGTTGCTGCGTACTCCCGGATCGGTTTGGGCAAAGGCCATTCCCGGAAAGAATAGCGCCATCAAAAATGCGAGAGCCGACGCGAGCTTTATTGTTTTCATTCGTGGTCTCCTTCGCTTGGGAAGCGCACTATCCGCCCTGTTTGGCGCACTTCCGAACAGCCATCCTTCTAGCAATCGGGAAATCTCCCAAGCATGTGAGTCATTGCTAGACGCTTCCTGTACCTGAAAATGAGTTCCTTTTACTACTCGCCGCTTGGCGACCACAAGAGAAAGTGATTAGCAAAACTGGTCTTTCGTTAGCATTATGTGTAGTCGCTTTGTTTCCGGTAGCGGGCCGGAGCCTGCGTAAAACGTCGTTCAAAAGCCCGGACGAAACTGGAAGCATGCTCATACCCAACGTTGTAGGCGATTTCCTTTACGCTCATGTAGCTGTTCGCTAGAAGGTGCGCCGCTCTCTGAAGTCTTTGTTCATTTAACCACTCGCCCATGCAAACGCCGGTCTGGTGCTTGAACAAACGCTGGAGATACGAGGGGCTCAGGTGGAATTCGAGGGCCAGATTACGAATGGTGAAGGTCCCCCCAGACGCAACCATCCGCAGGATTTTTTGCACGCGCCCTTCTAACATCCTGGGCGTGAATGGACAGGGCAGGGCGGTCACGGCGTGTGGAATGCCTCTGCCGGGAACGGCAGCGGTACAGTTCCTTCTTGCAAAAATGTCGCGAGAATTTAGAGTGCGCACAGGAACCTCCTGCAGGAATCGTCTCGAAGGTTACACGCCCGTGAATTGGCTTGAACGTGTCTGAGGGAGAGCTTCTTGTAAGAG
>QHZC01000424.1:0-2761 GCA_003224515.1 Acidobacteriota bacterium | reverse complement strand
CAATGGTACTTTTGGGAATTACCCGTTTAAGGGCCATTGGTACAGGTAAGAAGGAATGGGCGCGCGCGCGATCGAGATCAGACGGCGAGGACGACCTTTCCGAACTGCGAGCTGGATTCGAGATAGGCATGGGCTTGGGCGCAGGCGGCAAGGGGAAAGATGCGGTCGACGATGGGCTTGAAGCGTCCGGAGGCCACCAGGCGCATGACGCTGTGAAGCTCGGACTTGGTGCCCATATAGGAGCCGAGCAGCGAAAGCTGGCGGCTGAAGAGGTACCTCAGGTCGACCTTGGCATCGTAGCCTGTGGTGGCGCCGCAGGTTACCAGGCGACCGCCGGGGGCGAGACTGGCGAAACTGTCGTCCCAGGTAGCCGTCCCGACGTGTTCGAATACGACATCGACGCCGCGCTTATTCGTGATGCGGCGGACTTCATCGCGGATGTTCTGGGTTTTGTGATTGATGAGATGGTCGGCGCCGAGTTGTTTTGCCTTTCGCAGTTTTTCATCGGTGCCGGCAGTGGCAATGACGCGCGCGCCGAAAAACTTGGCAACCTGAATGGCGGCGCTGCCTACGCCGCTTCCTGCCCCAAGGATGAGAACATCCTCGCCGGGCTGCAACTCGGCGCGGGCGAGAAGCATGTGCCAGACGGTTTGGAAGACCAGGGGAATTGAGGCGGCTTCTTCAAAGGTCAGATTTTCCGGATACGGCATGCAATTTACTTCTGGAGCGCGCACGAGTTCGGCGCAGCCTCCGTCGATCAGGTAGCCGAGATTGGTGAAGTGGCGGCAGCGATTGTCCTGGCCGGAGACGCAGGCAGGGCATTTGCCGCAGGTCACGCCTGGGGCCAGGACGACTTTCTGGCCAACGCGCACGGTAGAGACATCCGCTCCGATCTGGACGACTTCACCGGAAATGTCGCTGCCGGGAATGTGCGGAAGTGGAATCGGCACATTCGGATTGCCGATGCGGACCCACAGGTCAAGGTGGTTCAGCGCGCAAGCTCTCACGCGGACGAGGACTTCGTTCGGGCGGATAGTGGGGTCGGGAGCGTCGGTGTATTTCAGGACCTCAGGTCCGCCGTGCTGATGGAAAACAATGGCTTTCATGCGCGAACCTCCGAGGCAGAATCAACGCTAAACAGAGTTTTGACGCTTTCTGACCGACAGATCGTAACATAGCAAGGAGACAATTCTGATCGACACTCAGCGTTGACAGCGGTGCGGACGCGCCGTACGCTGAGGGCAGAGGAAAAACGTGGACCTGTTTGAAGAGATCGTGAAGATGAGGCGGGCCGGACGGCGCGCGGCGATGGCTACGATCGTTCACACCAACGGATCGATCCCGAGCTATGAAAGTTCGCGGATGCTGGTGCGCGAGGATGGTTCGATCGCGGGAACGATTGGCGGAGGTTGCGTCGAAGCGGAAGTCTGGGCAGCTGCAAAAGAAGTCATGCAGAAGGAATCGCCGCGCAAAATGGTCTTCAACCTCAACCATGAAGCGAGCTACGACAATGGGCTCATTTGCGGCGGAACGCTGGAAGTTTTTGTCGAGCCGATTCTGCCCCAGCCCATGCTGTATCTGTTTGGCGGGGGGCATGTTTCGACGGCCGTGGCGAAAGCGGCCGGTGCGGCAGGCTTCGGCGTTGCAGTGGTGGATGACCGCGAAGCGTTTGCGAATACCGAGCGATTTCCAATGGCCCAGGAGATTCACACCAGCTACGAGGATGCCTTCCAGAGAATCCATCCGAACGCGTCAAGCTATCTGGTGATCGTGACGCGCGGACACAAAGAAGACATGCGTGTACTGGCCTGGGCGGTGCGCACCGAGGCGCGGTACATAGGCATGATCGGCAGCAAACGCAAGGTTTTGTCGGTTTACACGGCACTGGAAAAGGAAGGCTATAAGGCGGACGAATTCGAACGCGTTTACGCGCCGATGGGATTGGAGATTGGCGCGCTCTCGCCAGAAGAGATTGCCGTTAGCATCGTGGCGGAACTCGTTGCGGTGCGGCGAAATGCGACGACCGCAGCGCACAAAAAACTGAAATACGAAATGCGCCCGGCGCCGATTCGCTCTATGGGCGAGCGCTGAAAGGGAGCACATGCTGGCCGCCGTCATTCTTTCTGGCGGGGCCTCGAGCCGAATGGGCTCGCCGAAGGCGCTGCTTCCTTACCAAGGCCGGCCGTTCCTCGAACATCTGCTGGAAGTGACTTCTCACCG
Source organism: Acidobacteriota bacterium (assembly GCA_003224515.1). Lineage (GTDB taxonomy): Bacteria > Acidobacteriota > Terriglobia > Acidiferrales > UBA7541 > Acidiferrum. The sequence goes on along the minus strand of QHZC01000424.1, from coordinate 541 downwards.
AAACATTGGGGTCCGCAGAGTAGTACTCGGCGCGCACGCCGAACCCATCGCAAAAGCCATCCAACTCAAAGCCGATGAAATCGTCATCAATGAAGATTGGGAAAAAGGGCAACTCAGTTCGATTCAGGCAGCGCTGCGGAGCTTGCCGCCGGAGACCGACGGAATCTTACTCTGCCTGATCGATCACCCGCTTGTCAGCAGCACCCTGATTCAGGATTTGATCGAACAGTTTTACAAAACGAAGAATCCCATCGTCCTGCCCGTATATGAAGGGCGCCGCGGGCATCCGGTCATTTTTTCGGCATCTTTGTATGACCAGCTGCTTCGCGCACCACTCGAAACCGGCGCGCGGGCGGTGGTGTGGGCGCACTCCGGCGAAATAACGGAGGTGCCAACGAACGAAGAGGGGTGCGTGCTGAATCTGAACGACCCGGACACGATAAACAAGGCCATCCAGGGGGAGGACTAGGGACTCGTTGAAGCAAGATTTTGAAGGAGTGCCGAGACCGCGTCGGCGGCGAGCTGTGCGCCGTGGAATGTC
>QHZC01000425.1:2405-3224 GCA_003224515.1 Acidobacteriota bacterium | reverse complement strand
ACTACGCTGCCGGAAAGAGGGCTATCGGACTTGTCCGTCACCACGCCGCGCACCGTGCGGAGCTGGGCTTCGCGCTTCTTGTCCTGGGCCACAGCAACGGCGGCAACCAGCGAGAGAACCACCGCTAGACCGCAAATACGTCGCCGCACGTTCATCCCTTGCCTCCTGCAGCCGGCTGCATTCGGAACACCATGCTTTCCTGGTTCCCGCCGGTTTTCGCATCGATGATGCGCGTCTGCTCGGTAAAACCCTTTACGCGAACCACCAGCTCATAGTCTGAGCCTTGAGGCACGCGGACTGCAAATTCCCCGCGGGAATTCGTGTAGCTCTCCCAACGGAATTTCTTTTCTCCTGCCCGCCGGATGCGGAGTTGCACGCCCGGAAAGGAAAGGTCTTTGTCCGTAAAGATTGTTCCGCGAATCAAGAAATCATTTGCGTGGCTGTATTTTTTCTTGGCCGGTTTAGTTGGCGTGACCGCAGGAGCTTGCGGAGTAGCGGCGGAACTAGGCGGCGGCACAGGTTCCGGGGCCTGTCCAAATGCCGCGCGAAACGAAGCGACAAGCGCTGCCGTGCAGAGAATCGTGATCCACTGCGGGCGGTGCATTATGTTGCTCCTTCGAAGTTTAGATGGCGGCACGAGCACAGGAGGATGCCAGGCGGGGTGGGGCGTACCTTTTACTCCTCTTCTTCTTCGTCGTCTTCTTCGTCATCATCATCGTCGATGAGGCCGCCATTTTCCCCGGTCTTGCCTTCCTCTTCCTCGTCGTCCTCTTCGTCCGAATCATCGACGATGAGGTTCAGGTGGACGGGATGCGTTTG
>QHZC01000425.1:0-2282 GCA_003224515.1 Acidobacteriota bacterium | reverse complement strand
TATTATATACCGCGGGGTATGCAGTCGACTCCCGGGCGTGGTGGCGCTGCTTTGAACGACATCGCATCGGGGGTAGAAGGACCTTAGGAATGACCTCATCCAGGGAGTACCCCGAACGGCCAGTGGTTGGTATCGGGGGCGTGATTATCGATCAGTGCCGCGCGCTGCTGATCTGCCGCGGAAGCGAGCCGTTGCTCGGTGAATGGTCAATTCCGGGAGGCACACTGGAGATCGGCGAGAGTTTGGAGAAAGGCGTCGCTCGCGAATTGCTGGAAGAAACGGGAATGGAGGTTCGCGTCCTCGAGCTGATCGAGGTGTTCGACCGGATCTACTTGGAAGATGGGTCCACCGGCCGAGGGGGGAACCGCAGTCCACGATTTCACTTTGTCATTGTGGACTATCTTTGCGAACGCCTCGGCGGAGAGCCTCGCGCGGGAAGCGATGTAACCGATGTCGCATTCGCGCGGGAAGAGGAACTCGCCCGATTTCATCTCACGGAGACCGCGACACGCGTCCTGAAGAAAGCGTTCGCGATGGACCGCGCGCGGCAGGCCGCAAAATAATGAGACCCACGATTAGGGAGCCTTGGCGATTTCGATGCTTCCGTTGGAATCAGTGAGCTGAAGCTGGCAGCCGCCCGAACCGATGGTGCCGCTTAGTGTATCGCCCCCGATGCTGCCCGTTGAAGTGACCGGCAATTCGGAGGAAATCCGGCCGAATGAAGTCCTGGCCGTGAGGTTATAGCCCAAGCCCTCCGGAATGCGCACGCGGATGGATGAGAACGATGTCTTGAGGAAAATGTCGCGGCAAGCGCTGGCCGGACGCATGGCCGTCACCGAGATCGCCCCGTTCTGATTGTTCACCGTGATCCGCCCGCCAATGGATTCCAGTGTGACACCCACCGTTAAATTGCCGCCGATCCGTTCCGTAGAGACACTTCCGAAACTGGTCTTAGCAAAAGCATCTCCGCCGATGTCGGTAAGCGTGATGCCCCCGTTCCCCGTGATGGCGCGAATTCCCTTCGGGACGTTCGCGGCTTCGATGGCGCCAAAGGAGGATTTCAAAGTGACGCTTCCGCGTGCGTCGCGCACCGTGATTCTTCCATTGGAAGTTTCGGCGTCGAGAGCGCCACTGACGGTATCCAACTCGATGTTGCCGAAGGAATCGCGAATGGTCACAGAGCCGCCCGTCGCCGAGCTACCCTTGACCCGGCCATTGTTGGTGGTGCAATTCACGCGCCCACGAACATCGCTAAAGATCACGTTGCCGAAACTATTGGTAATGTCAGCAGCACCGCCGATACTCAAAATCTCGACGTTTCCGTTGTTGTCGCGGACCGAAAGATCGCCACGGATATTCCGTGCATCGACACTGCCAAACGAAGTTGTGATGTTTGCGGAGGCGGCGTCCATCAGAGTAACTGCGCCATTGCCGCCCGTAATGGTTGCCGCGCCCTGAATATTTCGCGTGGTGATGCTGCCGAAACGATTGCGTACCTCGAGAGTCCCCTTTACGTCAGAGACTTGCACGGAGCCGTTGTTGTCGTTGACGGAGACATCTCCCCCGGCGGCGGCGAGCTCGATGCTGCCAAAAGCATTGTTCCACCGGCCGGCGCCGGCGTCACGGACAGTAAGCGTGCCGTAGCCGTTCTCAACGTCTGCAGCCCCGTGAACGCCTGTTATATCAACGCTTCCGAAACTGTTGCGCACGGTAATCGGCGCGTCAGCCGGCATCCCAATGTCATAACTGACGGACCACGAAGAGTTCTTGGAGGAGTGAAACCATTTCCTTTCTTCCTCGGGATAGCTGGTCTTGATGCGCACTCCTTCGCCAGTCTGCTGAACTTCGATTTTGATCTTTTGCGCGAAGGATTCTGCTTCCTCGTGCGAACTGGCTTGCGCGCGGATGGTGGCAGAAATCTTGACCTCGCGGCCGGACTCACCGTGGAGCCTGACGCTACCGAACTTATGCTCGACGCGCACGGATTGGCCTGCGCCGAGCGTCACGGTCTGCTGAAAATCTCTCGGAACTTGTTCCTGCGCGGCAGTCGCGGCGCGCATGGGCTTCGCCGTAGAGAGCAGCATCACGGAGAGCAGTACAGCAACGGCTGCGAAACGCAACGGCTCTCTCCGGAAAATGGATGGAATACGAATCATTGTCGTTTAGCCTCCAAAACTTCCTCCAGCGTGTGCTGCTTTTCCTGATACATGGCAAGCAACTGGTAGCGCAGTTGCGCATTCGATGGATTCATTCCCGCCTGCACGCGCAGTTCCGCGATGGCA
>QHZC01000421.1 GCA_003224515.1 Acidobacteriota bacterium | reverse complement strand
TGGCCGCGAGGAGGAGGTAGTGAGCAGGACCGGGTCCGGAACGCGGCGCGGGCCACAGGGATTCCAGCAGCGGCCACAGGCCGGACTGTTTTGCGGCCAGCCATAAGGCGCCGGGGAGGCCGAAGTCTCGCAAGGTGGCGGAGAGGGGGACGGGGGCGGCCTTTTGCTGGACGAGTGCAGCGAGTTTTTCGGCGGTGCCCAGATAGGCCTGATGGACGATGCGGGGTTGGCCGTGGACGCGAGCGCTTTCGACGAGGTAGTAGTACAGGCGGTTGCCCTTTTTCTTTTTGATGAGGCTGGCCATCAAGGGTAATACATAGACGCTATTGCATTACTTGTCAAGCATAAAATGCTAACACAACCACAAATAAGTATAAATATATAGGGTAATACACATTTCAAGAAAGAGGAACCGATTTAACCCCTACGGATGGAATGATTTAGTGGGAATACGCAGAGTTTCGGGAGAGCACTCGCAGTAAACTCCCGCTAGAGCCAGATGGGCAGAGTCCAGCGAGCGATGCGACGATGGCGATCGAACTTCTGCGCGAGTGCGCGCGAGAGCGTGATGAGGGCCAGAGGCACTAGGCGCGAGCCTACTTCCCTTCCCCCGGCCGCACGGAGACGGCTTCTTCCGATGGCGGTTTAGCCGGGGCGGCGCGAGGCGCGGCGGGCTTGGGAGCGGGCGTCCCAGCGGATTCTTTTTTGTGGCGTTGCGGAATCCAGCCTTGTTCCTTGGCAATGACCACGAGCGCGATCAGGAAAAGCAAGCCCATGAGCAGGCTGCAGAGAATGAGCAGCAGGCCATCGAGGTCCAAATCGAGGCGCGTGAGAAAATCGGAAGCCAGACCGGCAGCAGAAAGCACCACGATCAGCAGACAGATTCCCACCAAGGCCAAGACGGCGTGTTTTTTCGTCATCGTAAAGTGTGCCTGACTCCTATCTATATTGCTCTATATTGCGCTTCACGCGAAGAGAGATTCTTCGCTTCACCACCCCAAACACGCAAGATGGGCGCGTGTTGTGGGACCCCGGTTTCACGCAGAATGACATCTCAACAATATTTCAGCCGAGATTCATCGCTCAGGCCTGACAGCATAAGAACGAAAGATGCCGGGCTAAAGCCCCGCGCTACATCATAAAGACCGAACCGGCCTAAGGGCCGCCCTGACCGCCGTCTACGGCGTGCAGCGCCAGAATTTATCCAAGACCATCAATCCAAGCAAGAGTGGAAGATGCACGACCGTGGCGTGCATCAACCACTTGGCGCGGACGTTGGTCTTGCGCGCTGAAGCCCACAAACATACCTTCACGAGCAGCAAACCCAGCACGAGCGCGGAGAAATAATAGGGCACACCCGCGAGTCCCGTGACCGAAGCCAGCAGGCTGACGGGTATGAGCGCCAACGCGCAAAACACAATCTGGCCGAAAGTCACGCGGCCATCGCGATCCACCACTGGGAGCATGCGAATTCCCGCACGCGCGTAGTCTTCGCGATAAATCCAAGAGATGGAATGAAAATGGGGCACCTGCCAGAGAAATAAGATCGCGAATAGAACATAGGCGCCGGCGCCCAGCGAACCACGCGCGGCGGTCCAGCCTATCACCGGAGGGAGCGCGCCGGGAAAGGCGCCGATCAGCGTAGCGGCGGTAGTGCGCGTCTTGAGCGGCGTGTAGATGCCCAGGTACAAGAGGCTCGTGATCACGGCCAGCGCGGCAGCCAGCGCATTGGTCGTCTGCAAAAGCTCGAGCGCGCCGGCGACGACCAAGCCGGCTCCAAACCAAAGGGCCTCGGCGGGAGCAAGCGCGCCGGCGGGCAGCGGGCGCGAGGCGGTGCGGCGCATCAGGGCGTCGGAATCGCGCTCGAGATAATGATTCAGCGCGGAAGTCCCCGCGGCGACCAGTGTGGTGCCGATCACGGTCTGGGTCATACGCAACCAGTCGAGCGGGCCGACGGCCCCGAGGGCATACCCGGCGAGCGTGGTGAGCACGACGAGGAAGGAGACATCCGGCTTGGTCAGCGCCACATAGGCCAGGGAGCGCGACGGCACGGCAAGGGGAATGGCGCGAGTATTCATTTTCGTTCTCTACTTGTCATTCCAGGAGTCCGCCCCGGCGGACTTGAAGAATCTCTCTGCTTCGCTCAGAGGCTGTAACTTTGTTCAAAATTCGCGAATTTTTCGCATCTAACCTCAATGTTTTCAGCGACGGTTTTTGCGAAAAATCAAAAAGTCACAGCTCTCAGAATGACATCACAATTCTTAGCCATAGTATCAATCCGCGGCGCTGGGGCGCGGCTCGACGGAGCCGAGCAGGGCTCCGGCTGGGCGCACTAGACGATAGCAAACCAGCGCGACCAAGACGCTGCTGACCAACACCAGCGCGCCCATGACCACGTGCGCCACGGTGAGCGCAACCATCACCGCTATGGGTTGCGGAAACGACGAGGCATAGGAACGCGACCACCATGCGGCGGCGCCCAGCAGCAGTTGCAGGCCGATCAAACTATGCAAGCCTCGCGCGGCCAAGCGGAGTTCGGGAACGCCGGGAAAACGGCGCCGCAGCGCTCCAGCCACCAAGAAGATCAGACCTGTAACGACGACGGCGCCGGCCAAGTGCGGAATAATTCCGAAAGCTTTGTGGCGAAGGGCGGCGCCCAGAATCAACTGCACGAAGACGGCGGCTACGGTGATAAGCACGAGCGTGTGGATCGAAGGGCTCCGAAAATCGCGAAGCCACAAGCCTGTTTTCTGTTCCCACCAGGCGCTGGTAAACAGGGCGATGCTGGCGACCGTGGCGAAGAAAAGCTGGGCGAGAATGGCATGCGCCGAGGATACCGATGGCCGTAGGAAAAACAGCACAGTCAAGCCGCCGAGCAAACCTTGCGCGATGATTGCTCCCAGTGCAGCCACGCCCAACCAACGCAACCACCGTTTGGTAGGCGGGCGGCGCGATTCCACCCGCCACAGCCAAACCGCCAGCACGATGCTGAGCAAGCCGACAAAGGAAGCGATCATGCGATGGCCGTGCTCATAAAAAATTCCGCCGACCATGGGCGGAGTGAGCGAGCCATAGGAAAGAGGCCAATCGGGAACGGAGAGGCCGGCATCGTTGGAGGTGACGAGTGCCCCGGCGACAAGTAAGAGAAACGTGCACGCGGCGGTGAAAACGGCGAAGCGGTGGACGTTTCGATTGGGCCGCGGTGTGGTCACAGAATTTTGTCAAAGTGGAGGGCGCCGATGCTGCCCCTCCGGCTGATTCCTTGTTTGCGTCGCCCGGCTGGCGCCTATGCCTACCGATTCTGAGAGATTCTTTGCTTCCCATCCCAGCGCACGAAAAACGGGCGTGCGCTCAGGACTCCCATTTCGCTTAGAACGACATCGCCAACGATCGCGAAGAAAGATTTTCGGCGCTGCGCTCTTCAGAATGCCAGTTCGGCGGTGTCATCTAGGCTTCCCAGCCTCTCCTAATCTGATGCGGCGGAGGTAGCCTTGAACGTGATGGTGACGGATTTAGACTCGCTCGGACCGATGGTGACCATCTGATCGCTCGTGCCATAAGCTTCGTGCCAGGCGGTCACGGTGTAAGTCCCCGGAGGCACATTCTTGATCGTGAACGAGCCATCTTTACCAGTGACCTCGAAATACGGGTTGTTGAAGACGCCGATATAAGCTTTCATCCAGGGATGCACATTGCACTTCACGGGGATGGCAACCTCTGGACGCGCGAAGGTCTGCATGATGGGCTGAGCTCCTGGAGGCTGCGATTCGTTCCATTCGCGATTGTCCTTGGGAACGGGGTGGATATTGTGCGTGGTCTGATCGGAATTGACGACCGAAAGCGGCTCGCCCGTCTCCAGTGCGAGAACATGAGGATGATACTGGCAGCCCTTCTGGTCAATGGTTACCGGACTCGTGGCCGGCGGAAACGAGTACTGACTGAAGTCGCCCTTGAGATAAACAATGACGTTTTGCAGCGTGCCGCCATCACCGGGGACGACATCTTCAGTTTGTACGGGCGTGGTATGTGCCTTGGCGCAATTGGGCTCGGCGGCCATGTTGATGTTCCTGGGCTTGGGCGGCGTGCCATCCAGCTTAATGGATCCGGTCACGGTTCCGGCCGTAGCCGAGTCCACGGGTTTGCCGGCGGTGTTAGCGGCCGGGGCCGCCGTTTCCGAAGGCTGCGATCCCTTCCCTCCACAACTCATCATCGCGGCAGCCAGTGTTACGGCAGCTGCGAAGTACCACAAGGACTTATTCATGACTTATGACTTCCTCCTATGAAGATTTCCGGGCTACTTGGCCGTCACCTAAGTTGATTACTGCGGGACGCATTCGGTGTCTAGTTGCCACGTGCGGTGGTGGTTGTAGTGCGGCCGAGGAGCAGCCGCTGCTCTTCCGGCGTCAGGGTGAACATATAGCGCACAAGCAAATCCGCGTGATCGCCGGAATAAGTGCGCATGTTCTCAGGAATCGGCCCGGAGAAGACCCAGTGGTCATTTTCGCGGCGGAAGAGTCCCGAAGGCATGGCCGTTCCGGGAATGATCAACTGCGGATTGGTGATCCAGCGACCGGTCCATGCGGGACGAAGGCGGTCTTTGGCGAGCAGGAAATTCGGAGCGGTGGCGTTCTTATCGTGCGCCGGTTCTCCGGTGGCGTGACACTTGAGGCACGGCGCGGCCGTGCTGGTAAAGAGCGCGCGAGCCATACCGGCTTCTGTGGTGCTCAGAGGCTCTACCTTTTGCGGAATGAAGGGCTCGGCCTGATGCGAGAGAGCTTCGAAGAAGAGCACCAGGGTGCGAATCTCGTCGTCGGAGAAGAAGAAAGTCGGCATGCGGACCTGCAAATAGCTGCGCACGCCGTCGCGGTTCAAATCTGTGGTGCTCAGTGCCGGATTGGCCAAGAAATTCTTTAGCCATTCGGGATTGACGCGGGCGCCTTCGCTGGTGAGCACGGGAGGCAGATTGATCTTATCTTCGCCCTGGTACATGGGCAATCCCATCAGCACGGATTTCTGGCCGATATCAATCTGATGGCAACCCATGCAGTTGTACTTGGTGACGATCCACCAGCCTTTCTGGATGCCGGCACGATCGTCAGCAGGCTTGTACATGTAGTCGGGCGGCAGCGAGGCGTCGGTGCTGCCGAGTAGCATGGTGGTGATTGCGTCGATGTCGTCGCCGTTGACGTTGGGTCTGGGCATGCGCAGGCGGTCCAGCGGATTGGGCTTGTATTTTCCGATGTCGTAGACCGCCGGGTTGGCCAGCTTATGCTCGAAAAAGCCCTTTAGGTCATACCATGGGCCGCGCGTGGTTTTCTTGCCGTCGGGTTCGATGCCGCGCTTGGCATCCTCGGTGAAGAGAGCGAAATCGAGGCGCTCGATGGGTTTGCTGCCTTCGTTGGTGAGCTCGGTGCCGACGCGGCCTTCGTCCTCGAGGCCGGCGATTTCGTGGCATCCCGCGCAGCCGTAGAACTGGACGAGTGCTTTGCCCTTGTCTTTCAGCTTGGGATCATCCATGAAATCGGCGGGATCGAAATGGGCGTCGGGACGCTTCAAGGCGATGAGGTAGCTGGCGATGTCGCGCGAATCCTCGATACTCAGGCGAAGGCTGGGCATGACCGTAGGCTGCTGCACGACGAGCTCATGGCCATCGTTGGGGCTTCGGGAATGCGCGAGATCGAAGACGAAGGGCATGCCGTGCTTGGCGTAATCTTCGGGGCCGAGGTCGCGCTTCTCGAAGGGGCTATAGGGGCGCGTGCGCTCGCGTGGATTGTGGACCCAGCGCACCAGATAATCGTAATTGTCTTTTTCGCCCACGCGACTGAGATTCGCCGCGAACGTGCCGCCCATGGTGTTGGAGCCTTCGCCGACGGAATGGCAGCCGAGGCAGCCGCGGGACTCGAGGAGTTCCTTGCCGTGCATGGCGTTACCGGGAGTTTGCTTGGGCAAGGCCGGGCCGGTGAGCGCAGACTGCCAGATGAAGGCGGCTATGGCCTGCACTTCGTCGGGCTGCAGGCGGAATTGGGGCATCTTAGTGGTCGGCCGCCATTCGTGCGTGTGCTCGAGCCAGTACGGAATCCACTCTTTGTGGATCTTCATGCGCACTTCTTTGAGGTCGGGGCCGACTTTCTTGATCTCCTGAAGCAGGTCGTGTGATTTCAGCTCGAGCTGCTCTTCCTGCGAATCCATACTGGCGATGGTGACGGTCAGGTTCTGGGCCTGCTGATAGAAATTGTTAGCGACGGTGTTGTCGCTGGCCTGATCGCCGAGCTTATTGAGGCGCGGGATTTCGTCTTCGTCGGACTTGCGGTCACTTTCGAGCAGCGTGATCTGCTGGCGCGTGGCGGTGAGCAGGTCGTCCTGATTGTCGAAGCCCTGGAACTTGTGGCAGCCGATACAACCCTTCTCGCGGAAGAGCTCCTTTCCGCGATTGAGTACGGGGGCATGCTCGGTGATGGCGTCGGCGGCATGGCACTGTTGGCATCCGGCATCATAATTAGCGGCGTAATACAAGGGCCAGAGCCAGTGCTCATAGCGGCCGTGCGCGCGCTCGACGGTATCGAGTGCGCGGCCATTGCCTCCGTGGCAAGGCGAGCAGCCGAATTTTTCCTGTGGATGGAATTTCAAAAGATCGGGATCGGGATGGCTAGTAAACGGCGCGTCGTTATCCTGGGCCACGCCCAGATCCGCTCTGGTTAGCGTCATCACGGCAGGAACGAGCAAGGGATCGGTGGCGACATGGCAAGACTGGCAGCGATCCACCAGGCCGACGCCACCCACGTAATTGATGAGCGTGCCGGGCGGGTTGACGTTGATCTGCTTCAGCTTGATATCCATGCCGGAAACGCTATTGAGCAAGCCCTGCAAATCCGTCGAGCCGAGGCCCGGCAGCCGTTCTTTGACGAAGGTATCGAGCGCGGCCTGGGCGTCCTTCGCGCTCTTGTCTTGATCGCCGCGCTTGGAGACGAGCGCGGCCTTTTCAGTCATGATGGCGGTGAACGTGTTGTTCAGGTCGTCGTAATTGAATTGGCGAAGTTTGGTGCCATTAGCGGTGGGCCAATTGAGCGCGTAGGTTACAGCCTTGGCATCATTGAGTTGCTTCAGCTTGGAGGCTTTGGCGCTTTTGTCGCGTTCGGGAATCTGTTCGAGCTGATAGGTTAAGGCGCCCACTCTGCCGCGTCCATCCTGGAAGGGGGGAGTCAAAATAGCGCGCTGGCGATCGAGTAAGTCAATCTGCTCTGAAATCTGGCGATCGGCTGGAAGAGCGGCGTTGCCGGCGGTTTTCACGGCGGCCTCGAGCTTCTGGTAATCGGGAGTGGCGTAGAGGGTTTGTTCGGCCGCACGGCGCTGAGCGATCTGCTTCTGGAGATAGGTCGCATAAACACTGCGGAAACGGTTCTGATAAGAACGCCAGGGGCGCAAGCCGAAAAATTCGCTGTAGAGAGACCAGGCCACCGTTAGCAGGAGCAGAAAAGCAGAGATCAGGATCAGGCCGTTCAAAGGCCGGCTGACGATGGGATCGTCTTGCTGCGGGGGAAGATCAGGCAAGCGAATCCTCCTGAGAGATTTGCAATGGCGGCTCCATGAGAAGCAGATTCTGCCGCGAAGAGAGATTCTTCGGATGTAACGCATTAAACCCGCTCCGAATGACAGCGTAGCAACCTACGCCGCGCCTACAGATTCGCGCTGGCGCGCAAGGTGCGGGCGTCAGATGCTGAACCATGGCGTCACCCAGATGTATTTGATCCGGAAGATCAGACGCAGCAGGATTTTCACCGGCAGGGCCAGCATCAGGACCAACAGCAGATCGGTGGTGACGATCTGCAGCAGGGTCATGCGGCGGAAGATGCGCTGCGCGAAATTGGTGGAGTTCATCACAAGATAGACTGCATAGCTCGCGACCATGAAATAGATGGCCACGGGGAAAATTCCGAAAATGATGCGCGCCAAAATCGGAGCATAGTCGCGATTCGCCGTAGGCAAAAGGTGAGCCACCCACGAACCATTGATCTGGAAAAGGCCGCCCGTCACCACGCCCGGAATGGTATCCAGATTGCGATTCACCGCGTATTCGACGCGTTCGGCGTCCCACGTCGATGTGGGCCAGAACCACATCCATCCGGGACCGCGAATGAAGGTACCAATCGAGATCATGACCACCCACAAGCCGATAAATCCCAGAGAGAAAGTCCAGATGGCGAAGCGCCGCTGCTTATACGTGTAGTAGCCGTTGCCGAGTGGATTCGCGTCTATATAGGGGATACACATCAAGCCGATGATGATCAGCGTGGGCATGACGACGCCGGCTATCCAGGGATCGAAATAGACCAGCATCTCCTGCAGGCCCAGGAAGTACCAGGGAGCCTTGGCGGGATTCATGGTCACGTTGGGATTGGAGGGCTCTTCGAGGGGCGCATTGAGCGTGAGCGACCAGACCATCAGCAGCACGGTCACGAGAATCGCGGCGACGAATTCGACGCGCATCAGATAAGGCCAAGTGTGAACTTCGCGGTCCCATTTCGGATGGTAGGGCTGGGTCTTGCGGTGCGCCGTTTTCGCCGCCGCCGGGTCGGCTTCAAGTTTTTCGATCAGCTCGTCATTGGCACGCGCTTGACGGAAGGCGTACCAGACGTAGAACGGCACCAGAAACAGCAGCGCCACGATGGGCACGTTGTCCGGAGCCGAAACGATTTCCCAAAGTTGGTGCCAGTCCCCTAGCATTTCGTTGACTCTCCCATCGAGAACTCGTTAGAGCCTATTTGTAGCTGCGAAGCGTAAGAGAGATTCTTGGCTTCGCTCAGAATAACAAGCAAAAAATCGACTACAAACCAAGATGCTGGGCTAAAAGCCTCGGCGCTTAGACCTAAACGCGGCTAAAGGGCGCCGCTAAACCATGCCGCTGGGGCGCATGATAACCGGCCGCGGTCCTTTCTCTTCCTTGATCTCCGACTCCAGCATCACCGGAGCAGGTCCCGAAATCCCGCCATCCTTGCGCACGCGCCAAAAGTGCACGCCCATGAAGACGGAAGCGATCAGCGGAATAGCGATGCAATGCCAGATGTACGCGCGCAGCAGCGCATTGGCGTCGACAATCGAGCCGCCGAGCAAGGCAAAGCGCACGTCATTGTACGGTGTCATTCCCAAAAGCGAGCCGAAGGGGCCTTCGTGGCCCAGCCCGGGAGTAGCGCGGGCCATATTGGTGCCCACAGTGACAGCCCAGAAACCGAGTTGATCGTCGGGCAGCAGATAACCCGTGAACGAGAGCAGCAAGGTGAGCACCATGAGCAGCACGCCGATGCACCAATTGAATTCGCGCGGCTTCTTATAGGAACCGGTGAGGAAGACGCGAAACATGTGCAACCAGACGGCGATGATCATCAAATGCGCGGCCCAGCGGTGCATATTGCGCAGAAGCTTGCCGAAGGGGACATCGTTTTCGAGATACAAAATATCGCGGAAAGCCTGCACCTTCGATGGATGGTAATAAAACATTAGCAGCACGCCGGTGAAGGTCAGAACGATGAAAAGATAAAAAGTGATTCCGCCCATGCCCCAGGTGTAGTTGTAGCGGGTGGCGTCGCGATTGACCTTGGCCGGATGCAGATGGAGAAAAACGTTGCTGAGAACGCCGAGGGAGCGGCTGCGCGGAGTTTCTTCGTGCTTGACCCGGAAGATCGAGCGATACAGCTGAGTCTTTTCCGGGTCTTTGAGGGCCTCAATCTCTTCCTTGCCCTTTTCCCGGACAATCTTCTTGATATCCTCGGCGTCTTCGCGAACGCGGTCCAGCACGCCGGTGCGCTTACCGCCATTTTCGTCCGCCATGATTCCCCCTGAGTTTCCCCACTGCCGACGCCCTGAGGCGGGGACCTGCTCTCCACCCCAAAACGCACGACTTCTCTACTTCTACTGCGCGAGTGCTCGCGCTCGAGAGGCGCGGACTGGGGACCCCGGCCGCCGCGCTAAACGTTTATGAAAGCGCCTGGATCATTGAAGTGATTGACACCGGCGTTGGGGTCGTCCACGTACAGGCGACTGGTATCGACCACGATTTTCCCCGTCGGATCGAGCTCCACGTGGGCACGGTCCATGGGCCGCGGCGCCGGCCCTTCGAAATTGACGGCTTCGGAATCGTAGCCGCTGCCATGGCACGGGCACTTGAACTTGTTCTCGCTGGGCTTCCATTCCGGCGTGCAACCCAGATGAGTGCAACGGGCGAAAACGACGAAGAGCCGATCGGGCTCCTTGATCACCCAGACGCGATTGGTCATCAAGAAGCGCTGATCCACACCCAAACCGAAATCCGCGGGATAGCCGATGGAGAAAACAGTATTCGGCTCATAAAGCGCCCGCGGAAAGAAGAAGCGCAGGAACATCAGAAAATTGACGCCGAGGTAACCGCCAATTGCCGTCCAGATCACGCGCCGGCGCATGCGATCGGGCGTGGTCACTTCGGCCGCCTTTTCCGCGCTGGCTTTGACCGGAGGTTTTGCCGGAACCGTGGCGGTCCCGGTAGGTTTAGCGGTAGAACTTGGAGTTTCTGCAGTTTTTGTTTCGGCGTGGTCCGCCATATGGAAACTACGTTAACCTCATGCTAGGAAAGCAATATAAATGCAATCAAACGTTTTGTTATAAGCCGGGAACGGTTCGCTGTCAAGCCGATTTGAGCAAAGCAAAGCAAGGCTAGCACGGCTAGCAAGGTTTTCCTGCAGCAGTCTCCAACAGAAGTGATGCGCAACTCGGTGAGCTCCACTGGCCGCCAATCTCTAAGAAAGACGCGCCTTGCCGAGTCTATTTTAGATTGGACCCTAGTGACTTCCCGTCGCAAGAATAAGATCGAGGCGGGCAGCCTCGGCGAACGGTTTGAAGTCGCCGTCTCGGGTGAGAAGAGCAATGCCACGGTCGACACAGCTCTGCGCAATCAGCGCATCGCCAAGGCGTGCTCTGCGGCGTTTTGCCAGCACCATCGAGCGGAGAACTCCTGCACGCTGCCAATAGCCAGATGCGATCTCGATCAAAGGCACTGCTGAGAGCGTTTCGGCGACGTCTGCCGGGAGTTTGGGATCGCTCAACAATTCCGTCAGTACAACCGGCACCATGAGGACCTGCCGGTCTTGCAGGGCGTTATCGAGCAACTGGGCATCTTGTCCGCTGGCGCCTCCTAGAAAAGCGACCCAAGTGCTCGTATCGGCCGCAATCATCGATCGAATTTCAATTGCGCGGGCGTGCGCGAGAAGTGAACCTTGCCTCGAAGTTGGCGCAGGCGGGCATAAGTCCGCGATGCCGCAACGAGTTCCAACCCGGTGCGGACGGTCTGAGTGATGCCGGCGCCGCTCGCGCGTTGGGCCTTCTCGAGAAGGTCAGCCGGTACCTCCAGGGTGATCTTGCGGGCTGGCTTTATCATGGCGCTAGCTTACCATATCCATCACCAGTATTGAATATGGTATATGTCTTTCATGTATGGCCTATCTATCCGCGGTGTCGCTTGGATTTTTCGCTAGCACCTTTGAGGATTTGGGCGACCTTCGAAATCATCGGCTCTCGGCTTCCTCTTGCGGCGTCGTGAAATCATCGATTCTGGTCTTTGCCGTAGGGTCGGCGCCACGGGAAAGGAGGAGTTCGACCATGCGCAGGTCTTTCTTGGCGGCGTAGTGCGGCGGAGTGCTCCGCTTCGGCGCCGATATCCAGCAACACGGCGCGTCAACGACGGGGAGCTCGACGATTTCGTATCGGTCTTCACGGTCAAGGCTAACGCCGCGAGAAGTGAGGGGAATCCATCACTCTCTCCGTAATTCGGGTTGGCGCCGAGTTCCAGCAGCGCGCGAACGAAGGAAATAGATCAAGTAAGCTCTTTGAGCCTCGGCATGCCGAATATGTCTCGACAATTAGCGGACTGGGGTGGACTTGGGGGCGGGGTGGGCGCAGCGGCGGCGCGGACGAGCGAAGCGAGGGCGGCGATGAATTCGGGCGAATCGTCGAGCGCGGGCATCACCTCAAATTGCTCGACGCCGGCAGCCAGGGCATGCTGGCGCGCCTCGATATTGATTTCATGCAGCGTCTCGATGTGTTCGGTGACGAAGGAGATGGGGAACCAGGGGGCGGCGCGCCAGCGAGGCTCCCAGGAAGTTGATGATGTCGGGATCGCAGAAAAGATTGTAGAGGAAGGGCTCCACGGCGGCGGGCGAATCGGGGCCGCCGAGTTGGAAGAGGACCACGCCGAGCCTCGGTTTGGTCATGCCCGCTCGATCCGCAAAGGCT
>QHZC01000420.1 GCA_003224515.1 Acidobacteriota bacterium | reverse complement strand
AGTCGCTGAAAATACCCCTAGAAACGGTCGGTTTTGGACGCCCGATGGACGCCGCCATCAATTGGACGCTGCTTGATCCCGGTGCCTCAGGCCCAGAACTCTCATCCTTGAGAGGTCTGGATCAACAAACCGGTTCCCACTCGGGAACCGCTGCCTGCGGGAGGAAGCAGATGAAACCCGGGGAAGACGGTACAGCACAGATCAGAGAAGGCCAAGATTTCCTTGGAGGCGACCAGATGCCGGCAGCGACCTACTTTGGGAAAAGGAAATGCGCATGAGGAAGAACAAAAGCGGGGATGTAGTGCGTCGACCGAGTTGGCGATCGTCGTTCCAAGACGATGCTGGCGCGAAATTTCTCGGTGAAAAACGGGAAACAGGCAGAAATCGCCTTCTGAGCTGAACCAATACATTCCAGCGGGCTGGGCTCTCCCCCAGCCCAGCCCACTGCTTCACAAGAAAGGAGCAATACCTGGGGAAATTTCACTTGGCAATCACACCGATTATGACGGGATCGTTGCCTCAGCGAGTTGCGGGTGGTTTAACCCGTCTACCACTGCATCTAGCACTTCGCGCACGCGGTTCTGCGCTGGGCTGTTGTAAAGTCCCGCCGCGGTGACGATCACGATATCCAGTGAGGGTGAAACCCAAATCAACTGACCACCATTGCCCATGGCGGCATACCGCGGAGTCTTGCAAGCAGGCCCTAGCTCCTAGCCACCAGAAGTATCCGTATTTTATTGTGCAGCTTTTATCCTCGACCGCCGTCACCTGCGGCGTGGTTGATTCGCGCAACCAGGATTCGGACACAATCTGGTGGCCACTTGGGTCGCGACCGTCATGCAGCAACAGAAAACCAATCTTCGCCATGTCGCTCGGCAGCAAGCGAAGGCCCGACGCCGCGAAGGGAATTCCCTGGCCGTCCTTAAGCCATACAAACTTAGTAATGCCGAGCGGGGCGAACAACTTCTTCCCAGCGTAGATATCGATGGGGACTTTGGTGGAACGTGTGACCACGGCCGCGACCAGCGCCGCGTCGCCGCCGCTATATCGCCATTGCGTGCCAGGCGCTGAATCGATGGGCTGCGAGAGGATGTATCGATACCGATCTGGCGATCTATCCATTGCGATCTCGCTGTTCCGAATGTCCGTATAGGGATAGCTCCATTCATCCCAGTGAAGCCCTGAGGTCATAGGAAGGAGATCGCGCAACCGGATTTTACGTCGCTCTGGAGTTTGCAAGTCCGTGTACTCGGGGAAGTAGTCGAGAACAGGTGAATCCAGGCTGCTGATGTCGTGGTCGGCTATCGCAATCCCGAACAGGAGAGAAACGATGCTCTTCGTCACCGAGCGCACGTCATGGAGTGTCGCTGGGCCGAACTTGATGATGCCGAGCCGCCGGATTCCCCGCTCTTCGTCGGCGCCTTCGAAATACCACTCGGCGATCACTTGGTCATGTTGGATGACGAGCACGGAATGCAGATTGGGGATGTCGCCGGCACGCAAACGCCTTTGGAGAGAATCAAGAGCGACGCTATTCGCATGATCTGAAACCACGCTGGAAACGAGGAGGACGTGAAAAACACGGGAGAACCTCATATACGAAAAAACGAGAGCAGCGGCAAGTAGACCAGTTGCCGCAAAACCCCAGATTATTCTTGAGCTTCTGCTCATGCCAGTACACACAGTGCAGTGGGCTGGCAGTATTGTAAAATGGGTTAGTCCGAGCAAATCCCGGTCAATCAAACAAAGACCGACTCTTAGGACCATAGGTCATTGCAGCTTCGCACATTCTGCTTTGGCTTGGTTCAGGATGGGGATTAATCGGGCGGGAAATTCATCCGGCGGAGGAGGTTCTGGAAGCGCGGGTCGGAGCGCAGGGGATCCCAGGTTCGTGCCACCTTTAGAAATCGTACGTTTACTGATTTTTCGCGGAAACCCTTTTCGAGCCACTCGATGGCGCGGTCCTTATCGCCCAAACGAAGGTAGTCCTCCGCGAAAGCGCCCGGGTCCACGTATTCCTTCAGTGTGCGCCTTTTTAACACTTCCAGATCTCTTTGGGTGGCATCGCGGCATCCGCCCTCAGCAAATCCCCGCTGGATCGCGTCGGCTTCTTCTGTGTAGCCATCAATTTGAAGACCTCGGACCGTTTCCGCAACAAATTCTCTACACATGCCCCTAAATTCGTAGTTCTTCCCGAAAAAGTAGCGAGCATTCTGATAATTGGGGTCGAGTTCGATGGTCCTCTGATACTTCACCGCGGCCTCCTCGTACCGGTGGGCATCATCGAGGAGCCCAGCCGCCATCAGGTTGAACGCAGGTGAAAGAGGATCCAAGCGGAGAGCCGCCTCGTTTTCCGCAAGCGCGAGTTGAAGATTGTCCATACTTTCCGCGAAGAGCGAATACCAGTGATGCGCGGTCGCGTAATTCGGCTTGAGCACAAGCGCCCGCTGGTATTCCTTTTCCGCCTCCGGCCACTTCCATTCGAAACTATCCAGGAAGGAGGCGACCGCGAGGTGAGCTTCGGCAAGGTTGTCGTCGAGCGCGACGGCGCGCAGAGCCGCGGGCTTACCTTTCGCCAAGGCTTCCTGGGTGGACATGTAATGATAGTCCTGCAGAAGGCTATAGGAATCGGCTATTCCTACGTAGCCGAGCGCGAAATTCGAATCCTTCTCAATAGCGCGTTGAAAGTACTCCAGCCCTTTCCTCAACTCCAGCTCGTTCCGCTTGTTACAGTGGTAGCGTCCCTGCAAATAAAGCTGGTAGGCCTCTCCGTTTCCGGCAGCGTGTCTGGCCAGCTGCTGTTGTTCCGCGCCGCTGAGCTTGAGCCGCAAGCTATCGGAGATTTCGCGGGCGATATCGTCCTGGAGAGAAGAGAGATCGTTCAGCTTGCGGCTGTAATGTCCGCCCCAAAGATGGCTATTGTCCTGCGCGTTTACGAGTTCCGCGCTGACTTCGACGGAGTCGCCGCGCTGCAGCAACCGACCGGTCAAGACCGCACTCACATGGAGAGCAGTGGCAGTGGTCTGCACGTCCGGATTGGCACTCTTAAAACGGAACACTGCGTTGCGCGACATCACGCGCAGGCGCGGTAGACGCGACAAACTGTCAATGACACTCTCAGTGACGCCATCGCTCAGGTACTCGCTGTTCGGGTCATTCGTAGCGTTAACAAAAGGCAGCACAGCAATCGAATCCACGCCGCTGGCGGCATTCCGGGTGCGGTACCAATAGGCCCCGCTGGAAATCATGGCGACCAGGAGGGCTGTGAGGCCCGCTACGAGCCACTTCCGCCGGACCGCCATCCCCTGGGCTCTTTGCACGCCGCTGCTTTGCGACAAGACGCGAGCCGATTCGGTATCCCTCTTGAGGCGCTTCAGATCGGTGCGCAGCTCGGCGGCGGTCTGATAGCGCAATTCGGGGTTCTTCTCGATGGATTTGGAAATGATCCGCTCGAGGTCCGGTGGCACATCCGGATTTGAGCGCGTGACGGGCACGGGCTGACGGTTGAGAATCGCGTCGTGAAGCACGCCCGTGGTGTTGCCCGAGAACGCCTGGCGGCCTGTGGCCATTTCATAGAGCACAGTGCCAAAGCTGAAGAGATCGGTGCGAGCATCGAGTGTCTGGCCGCGGGTCTGCTCCGGGGACATGTACGCCACCGTGCCCAGCGTCACGCCCGGGCTGGTCAGTTTTTCATCTGCGTCGGTGTTCGCTGTCCCCTCGGAAGCAGGCGATTCGGCCAAACGCTCAGGTGCGGTCTGCTTGGCCAAGCCGAAGTCAAGAATCATGGCCTGGCCACGGTCGGTGACAAAGAGATTTGCCGGCTTGATGTCGCGGTGAATGATGCCCTTGGCGTGGGCGGCATCGAGCGCGTCCGCAATTTGGATGGCCAGTTCAAGAAGCGTTTCCGTCTCGATGGGCTNTTTCAGCGTGCGGCCATCGAGAAACTGCATGGCAATAAACGGCTGGCCATCCTGTTCGCCGATGTCGTAGATGGTGCAGATGTTGGGGTGGTCGAGAGCGGAGGCTGCCCGCGCCTCGCGTTGGAAGCGTTCGAGCGCCTGGCTGTCGTGGGCAAACTCCTCCGGAAGAAACTTCAAAGCAACGGGGCGGCCCAGCCGGGTATCTTCGGCCTTGTACACGATACCCATACCGCCGCCGCCGAGCTTCTCAAGGATGCGGTAGTGCGAAATGGTATGGCCGAGGAGTGATTGGGAATCCGGCATTTGGCGCACATCTTAGGTCGTGGTCAGAGGCAAGTCAACGAACCGAACTCAACCGAACTCACGTGGATAGCTGGGAAGAGGAGCTAGCGCCCGAGCCGAAACCGGACAAGTGTGAAATCCTGTCAAAACTGTATGTACGATTAGGCGACTTGAACGAAGCCGCTGTGCGGCGGACGCATCGCTGCGTCAGGTTGTCTCCTAAAGGTAACAGCTCAGGCTAGAACTCTCATCCGGTAATTCGCTGTCCGAACACACGAGCAAAGCCGAACCGAAGGAATTGAGGAGAGCCGGGTGAAGAGAACTTCAACTGGCCGCTTCACCTAGGACTTCACGGCTCGCTTCACCCAGCGGTGGAGCGAGTCTGAGGAAAAGAAAAGAGATGACGTCAAAAACCACAACCGGGAAAGACGCGGCCCAAACCTCGGACGAGGCGGGAGCGACCCCACCCCTTTGACGCACCGTGCGTCACGGCTTCTGTGGGGGTCGCGCCCGCCTCAGTCACGCGCAGCGCGTGACCCATTCGGCCGCGTCCCAAGCCGGAGTTTCGGAGTTGTAAGACAACGCTCATTACACGCCGTAAGGGAGAAAGGAGAGAGACATGCAGATCATCAAGGCACCCGCAAAACAACCCAAGGCGGCTGCGCAAATATCTCGCCCTAGTTCGAAGTCTGACCGGCCCAAGAGATAAACCATCAGCTTAACCTTTATATATGCATCGTTGCCTGACAGGAGCGGTCGTAATCGTGGAATTCGAGTTCGTGGTGGAGATGAACTTGGTACAGATAGGAACCAACGAGTTCTTCCCCCCAACTTATTCGTCTCGCTGCAAACGAAACGCACCTACAGTCCCGCCCGTACAGCAACCAGAAATTGGGGAGACGCGATCAAAGTGCAGCGTCTTCTGAACTCTTCCCGTCCTTCACGCGGCGATCCTCTCCCACTGGTATTCGTGATGAAGGCCACCGAGAACCATGCGAGCCACAACCTTGCAGTCTTGGGGAAAGGAATGTTTGTCGTGATCTTGCAGCGGTGGGAATACCGCGGCACGTTCAGGAATCCCCGGTCCGAGGCTCAAATGAGGGCGCCCTTGGTTGTAATGAGTAACCCACTCTGACAGGATTCTGCGCAGATGTTTTTCGCCTAGCGGAATCATGAAATCCAAACACTCCCGGCGTACACTTCCCACTAATCTTTCACAATAGGCG
>QHZC01000028.1 GCA_003224515.1 Acidobacteriota bacterium | reverse complement strand
TGAAAGCCAGAGCCCTGATCTTTAGGATGCTCCTCCACGAAAAAAAAGAGAAAATTCTCGCCGGGTGCGGTGTACGGTTCATAGCGTCCTTCCCACTCACAGATTCAAGTTTTTCCAGGCATGACAACAGTGCGAACCTAACATTACTAAAATTGTGTAAGGCTAACTAGAGGGAGGAAAAGTGTCAAGCAGCAAGTTTCCATCGTTCCGCTGCAAATTATTGCGGGATCATTCCGCCGTGAGAAAGCTATTCCGTAGGCGTCGACACGTCTCTGCTACCACGCGTGAGCGCTTCGCTTAAAGTCCATTCTCATATTCGGAATCCCGTCCGCCGCTCACACTCCGCGTCCTTTTACTCGCACGCACAATTTTTGTTACGATTCTTAGCGTTGCTGAACGGCGCAGGGATGCCGCCGTTCAACGCCAAATCTGATTCCGACGCTCGCGGGGCAGGAGACTACTGAATGTCACTTATCGATCCACCTGCCGACAAACCAGATAAATCACGGGCCCTGGCCTTCACCATTGCGGCGCTTACGCTGGTCGCGATTGTGGCGCTGTGGTACACCTTCCGCTATTACCCGGAAAAAAGGGCGGCGGAACATTTCTTCGATGCCTTGGTCGCGGGCGACACAGCTAAGGCCTATCAGCTGTGGAGGCCCGGCCCAAGCTATACGATGAAGGATTTTCTCGCCGACTGGGGGCCCCAGGGCTACTACGGCCCGGTGAAGAGCTACAAGATTATTCATGCCAAAGCCCCCAGCGGTTCGAACGCCATTGCTGTTTCGGTGGAGATAAGTCCCTTTTTGCCGATGCCGGAGATTTCCGATGCGGAAAAAAGCCGCAAGACGAGAGTCGTCGAAATTTGGGTCTTGGCCACAGACAAATCGCTTAGCTTCCCGGTTCCCGTATCCTAATCGCTTCCGCAAAAAAATACATTCGCCCGGGCTAACGGCGGATGTCGTCGAGCGCGTCAAGGAGTTCCTGCGGGCTGACGCTGGCGGTGCCGAGCTTGCCGACGACAACGCCGGCGGCGGTGTTGGCGAGCATGGCCGCGTCGGCGAGCGGCGCTCCAGCTGCAACGGCAAGGGCCAGAACGCTGAGAACGGTGTCCCCGGCCCCGGTGACGTCGAAGACCTGCCGGCCCGTTGCGTCGCTCTCGATACCCGGCTGGCCCACGCGCGCGTAGGTCACTTCAAAACTCGTCGCGGGAAGGTGCAGATGGCGCGGCGAGGATTCCTCAAATACGCTCATCCCCTTTTCACCGCGCGTGATCACCGCCGCGCCACAGCCGAAGTGCGCGAGCAGCGCGCGGCCCGCTTCTTCCACGGATTTCTCGTCGGCCAGCGAGCGCGTGACGTAGAAACCTGCCTCCTTGGCATTGCACACAATAGCCCGCGCGCCGCGATATGCGTAGAGCCTGGAGGTCTTCGGCTTCACGAAAACGGGAACGTGCAACTGATGCGCGGCGCTCAGAACGCGGTCGGCAAAATCATCGGTGATCAGGCCTTTGTCGTAGTCGGAAAGCACCAGTGCGTCAAGTTTCTTGAGCGCGGAAAAAAGCAAGCGCAGAAGGCTTTCCTGGGTTTCGGAGCGGAGCGGTTCGCGGCGTTCACGATCGACGCGGACCACCTGCTGGTGACGCGCGATGATGCGCGTTTTCACCGTGGTGACGCGTTTGGCATCGGCGATGATGCCTTTGTCCGCGATGCTCGCTCCGCGAAAGCATTTTTGCAGGGCGCGACCGGGCTCGTCACTGCCGATAACCCCGAATGCTTCCACACGTGCGCCCAGCGTTGCGACGTTTGCGGCGACGTTCCCCGCCCCGCCGAGGCATTCGCTCTGCTCAGCGAAATCGACCACGGGAACGGCCGCTTCCGGCGAGAGCCGCGAGGCCGTGCCCCAAAGGTAGCGATCCAGCATCAGGTCGCCGAGCACGCCAATGCGCTTGTCGCGCAGTCGCGGGATCAATCGTTTCAAGCGGGGAACGGCATCGGCAATGTTCGTGGCCATGCGGGCTCTTTGACTTATCTGTTCCCTGATCGGCTACTCGTCGGCGATTTTCGCTTCTTCCGGCAGCATGACCGGGATTTCATCGCGCACCGGATAAACCCGGCGGCACGAAACGCACTTCAGGCCTGACCCGTCGCTCAGCAGTTCCACGCGCGTTTTGCAAAGGGGGCAAACCAGAATATCAAGGGCATATTTCGGCAATTCCATTGGTTTCTCCATCCGGGATTTGACATTCGATTACGTGAATTGGCACTGTATCAAACGCCATCCTGCAGGAGCAACTACGCGCAATCGGGCGATTTGCACGGCTGATGTAAATATCGTAGCGGTGACCCCCGGGAATTCACGGCCTGCAATCGCCTTGACCCGACGGCAGACCGGGCGTAGCGTCTTTCTATCGCCTGCAAAAACCGGAGTCACCCATGAACTCTCCTCTGAAACTCGGCGTGCCGGATCGACTTTTTCCCGCGCTCCAAGAATTCTCCGTGGCAACGGCACGCACCGGCAATTTTGCGTGCCATCAAAAGATGCTTTGCGGCCTGCTCGCGGTGACTTGGCCGTTCGCCGCAGCTTTCGCACAATCTTCCTCGTCATCGCAACAGTCATCGTCGCAACAATCATCGACCGAAGCTCAGCCGCAATCCCCGGCTCAGCCTGCGACCCCCGGCCAGCACCCGCAAAAGGAAGATTCGCTCGCAGAGGCGGCACGCAAAGCCAAAGCAAAAAAGCCAGCCGCGGCTAATGGCAAGGTGTACACCGAGGATGATTTGTCCAGGATGAAAGGCCCCGGCGTATCCGTGGTGGGAGAAGCGCCGAAGAAGCGCGCGCGGCCAACGGAGCCGAATGGAGATGGAGCAGAAAACAAGGAAGAGTACTGGCGTGGGCGCGCGCAGGAGATTCTGGGCCAAATCGCCGCCGTGGACGAGGCCATGGCGAGAATGAAGGACGACATCAAGAAGTACGGAAGCGGCGGTTTTGACGTGACCACCGGGATGAAAGACAACATCGCGTACATCAATGACAGGAATGGCCAGTTGAAGGATTTGGAGAAGCGCAAAGCAGATCTGCAAAAGCAGCTGGACGAACTGCAAGACGAAGGCCGCAAAGCGGGGGCGCCGGCCTCCTGGTTCCGGTGAGCACGAGACGCGCGAATCGATAGCCCGGAGCCCCGGGAACGCACAAATCCGCCCCGCGTGAGCAGATAAAACTTTGGTGCAAGAAAAACGACCGAGACCAAAACTGCCCCTCGGGACAGTAGTTTTTGGAAGGGCAAACGCAGTAAGCTGACGGCGATCGCTGGTTTGAATCCCGGCGTGTGGGAGAGCAGCCGTGTATTGCGACCGCTGTGGACTGAACTTTCTGCCTAAACAGTCCGTGTGCACTCGGTGCAAAAGAGTGCCGACGCGGTACTGGTTTCAATTCATGAGTTTGATGACGATTTTTGTGGCCGTGCTTTGCAACACCATCTTGGGGTTATTCTTATTGCCGCGGCTGGCGATGGCGAACCACGGGCGAGTTCTGTTTCGGGGATGGTATTGGTTCAACCAAAAGGCGGCTATGTACGGCTGGGTGCCGCTGGCGATCGGCCTGCTGGCCTGGGATTACTTCGTATGGAAAGAGGCCCGGCCGAAGGTCAAAGGCTGGTTCACGCGTAAATTGCTGACTTTCTCGCTGGCGGCGGGCATAGCGCCGCTGCTGCCCTGGTGGATTCCGGCGGGCCAGCCTCCCTCGCAATTCTTCGATATGATCGGCAGGCACCCCGGCGTGCCAGTCATGCTGGCATGGAGTGTGGTGCTGATCGTTACCATTCTTCTCTGCGTTGATCCCGAATCGCGGGACTATCTGCTGGGCCACGGGAGAACCTTGAGCCTGGTCAGCACCGGGATGCTGTTGCTGGTGCTGACGATGACGGTGCTCGGCTGGTCGCTGACGTACTGAACGAATTGTCAAAATCTGAGTCTCTTCCCTTCTCCGTTCGATACCCTTCACAAGCCCATATTTACGGGCCGTTTGCGTCGATGAAAGCGATGACCGCACGGCTGAATTCTTCAGCTTTTTCCAAATACATCAATGACCAGCGTCAGTGATGACCACTCGTTTTGAACCCGCTATCCCTGCTTCGATGGCACCGGCGTGAGCGTGCACGTCCGGGATATCCGCATCACCGACGAGGATGAGAGTGGGAATGCGAATTTCCTTTAGGCGATGCAGCGCAGGTTGGGTTGGACAAGCGTAATCCGAGTGAGTCATGTCCTGTGGATTGGCAGTGAGTAAGTCGAGGAGGCGTTTTTTGGTCGCTTCGTGGCCGGGAGCGAGCAGGTACTTGTCTTTGGCCCAGTTAGCGAGGCCGCCCGGGACGTCGTTTTTCTCGAAGGGCTGGAAATTGCCTATCCCACGGTTGAGGAAATGATCGGTGTAGGGCAGGCCGCTGACCACCGCGCCCACAAGGACGAGCTGGCGGACCAACGCGAGATATTGCAAATTGAAATCGATGGAGAGTTCGCCGCCGTGGGAGCTGCCGACGAGGATGGCGTGACTTATTTTTCGATTGCGGACAAGCGTAGCGAGATCTTCCGTTTCTGTATACCAGGTGGTGGAGGCGGAAGCGCGGCCATATCCGCGGAGGTCGTAGCGAATGGTGTGGAACCGTTTGCACTTGTCAACCGAGCGAAGCGAGGAATCTGTCTCTCGTCTTGCTTTGACGCCCCCGTCGCAAAGGTCCTCTGCGGCGGTACGCTAATTCGCATTGGCGGCCAACGTCCGCTTCAAGCGTCCGGGACCCTCGTTCGTCAAACCTTCGCCAGGCCCCGCGGCTCAACAAAAGTCTTCAGGACATTACCCGACCACCGTTTCACAGGTCTGCCTGTTCCTGGATACGAGGTTCACCGGATTGCATGCACGTTGGCCGTCGAGTACCTAACCTTACTTAGGCTTGCTTCCTGGAATCTCGCAGGACAAGCATTCAATGTCTCTGCGAGAAGGCTATCCCCGCAGGGAGCGAGAAATTCGTTGAGGTCCCGACTACGAAAGACGGGTGCTTGGCGGAATCGTCTGGGGACCCTGCAAGGAGAATCGAATGATCAAGAAACTGCCCAAGCCCCTTTTCCTCGGATGCGTACTAGCAAGTTTGGTTATCGGCCCCTTCTTTGACTTCGCCCGCGGCGGCTCACCTTTAGCGCTGCTGAGCGTCAATCGAGGGATTTCCCCCCCGCTCGCCATCGACTGCACGATATATGCTGCAGCGAATGGGAACGACGGCAACGACGGAACCAAGCATGCGGACGGAACCATTTACCCAAAAACGCTAAACGGTGCGGCGGCATCTACGGTGCCGGGTTCGGTAGTTTGTCTGTTCGGTGGCAGGTATGAGTTGCCCTACGCATTCGTCCCTCCGCACGGCGGCAGCTCCTCATCTTGGATCACCTATAAGAACTATGGCGATGGCGATGTGCTCCTTGTGTGGACGGGTGGTTTCACCGCAGCACCGATGATTAACATAAGTTNGGCTCTTGATGGTTTTTTCTGCAGGGAAAACTCCTAGGTACGCTTCTACGCCAACGTCATCAGCAACACCGGCGGGTCCGGCATAGAGTCGCAGAACTGCGACTACGTCACCGCCGATCACAATATCATCTCCCACAACGGCTACCTCTCGGCCGGCGCCGATCCTAATATCGCGCAGTATTACAGCTGGACGAGCGGAATTTCATACAACATAAATCAGTGCTCTGACTCTTATGACGGATTGCATCTAATTATCTCCAACAACATCATTGTCGGGGAAGTGGACCAAAGCCCGAACCACAAGGACGTCAACGGCAGGCACACCGACGGTGGCGGCATCATCCTCGACTATGACACCGATACCGCGCCTCCCGTCACTACTTGCCGTTACCCGCCTGGGGCACTGATCGTCAACAATATAGTTTATGGCAATGGCGGCCGATGTATCGCGGCCAATGAAGTTTCAAATTTCTGGATCGTGAACAACACCTGCTATAAGAACGGTTTAGATCTTTCCGAGGAGCCCAGTATTGGTGAGTTTGATTTGCAAAATTCAACGAATGGTCATTTCGTGAATAACATAAGTGTAGCCTGGCAACTGACTCACGCTGCGTACTCGCAAGCCGGTACGAATTCCGACATCTATTACTTCAAGAATCTTGCTTTCGGAAGTTCATGCAGCTTTGCCTGTTCGGATGTAATGCAGTGGTTCTCTGGCGATCCCGTGTTTGTCAATACGCCTTATTTTGATGCGGCGGCAACCGCGGATGGGCAGTACAAGACAGCACGGCCGCCTTCGGTAGGAACGCCAACCCCCCACGCACCGCCACAAAGATGCACGGGTATGGTTCCTACTTGCGGTATCGTCAGCGGGTTCGGGCTCGCTTCCTCATCCAGCCCCGCGTACAACGCAGGCATCGACCCCACGACCGACAGCGTTTTGTCCGCCCGGATGTCGGCAAACCTTAAGGCCGAAATGCAATCCTACATATATGCGGACATCAACGGCAGAACGCGCACTGCCGAGGTCAATTGGGACTTGGGGGCCTTAGCGCACAAGGTTGACTGACGGACCTAGCCCGAGTTTCCGGGTTAACAGAGCACTCCGCTCGGTATGACATCTTCGTGAGGACATAGAGGGAGCGCGCCTTGGTCTTTCCACGAACTGCCGGTCGCGGAGCATAAGCCAACGCCGTCTGTTGGATCTCCGTCAGACGCCGGATCAGGCGGGTGATGCTGATGTCGTTGCCCTTCTGTGCGAGTTGACGCTAGAAGAGACTGAGGAGTAGAGCAAGGCCGAGACAGAGAAGAAACCGTGGGATCTTGTGGTCCGTCCAGTGGTGTATCGGCCACCAGCAGCAGGCCTCAGAGCCCTTCAGGGTCCGAAAGCCGTCGTCCCACCATCACGCTGTCTTTCATCCGGATTTCATCATCATACCTGTCGCTCTCCGCCGGGGGGCAATTCCATTACCCAATGTCAACAATGACGTATTGCGGAGTACGTATGCGTTTCTTGGGTGCTCCCATGGTCGTCTACGGATGCTTGCCGTTTGACCTAAACCCGAATACCACGTCAGGCGCAGGAAGGGCCTAAAGGGATTACCCGAAGCGCAACTACAGGATTACCCCGCTTGCCAACCACTGCGGTCAATGCTAACTATCTGCCCACATTCGCTCAAATGGGGAGTGGCAGAGCAAAGGTGTCGGGCATTCCCGTAAGGGAAACTCTGGCTTCTTGGCTCTGGCCGTTACGTCTTACTTCAGAACCCATGCTGGAGGCGCACTATGGTGTGGCCGAAAAAAATCGAATCAGTCGACAATTCCAACGAGGAAGCTGGTTATCGCAGTACGCGGCAGAAGATTATTCGCCTGAAGAGTTTCGACGCGAGAATTGAGAAACGCGACCCTCTCCCAGTCCAGGTTTACCTCGCCAGCCTGGAAGAGCCCCGGGCTCGCGAGCGGACGGTTACGGAAGACGTCAGTCCCCACGGCGCTCGAGTGCTCTCCAGTCGATACTGGCAGCAGGGGGAAGTGCCGCTGCTTACGCTCTTGATTGGCAAGTATCCAAAGCACGCACGAGTAGTCTATTGTATTCCGCAGCCGAACGGCGGCTATTGTGTGGGCATAAAATTCGAGGGATCCACATTCAAGTGGCACGCATGATCCCGTGCTCAGGGAAGGTCTCCGGGCCCCAGTGAGCCGCAAAGTCGTGCCCTTTCCCTGCTGAGCCGCTTAAACAGCTCGGGCCTGGTTTAGAGCGTCAAAGACCAGGCGGCGCGGAGCATCGAAGACACGGGTCCTGACGACTTCACGCTCCGTGGGTGTAGTTGCTTGCAATGTTCCCGTGTTTTTCATTGCTGATCTCCTTAATCGGTTCCTGCGTCATGCTGCATCACGCGGGGCCCGAAGGCCGGTCCCTTGTTTCACGTCGCGACGGCGCCCATGATGCTCACGACAAGGCCCACGAAGCCACACACCAAGGCGTGCTGCATGGGCCGATCGGGCCGCGAGCCGGGCGGTAATGTAGCTGGCCGCTACGCCGTAGACACTGCGATAGACGGTTGCAAGCAGGAGGGCCCGGTCGAAGCCGACCATCGACTCGCCCCATGGCGGAAAGACACCGATTGCGGGCAGCACGATGTCGGTGCCGAGGGTGAGAATAACACCGCGGCTATGCCGGCAAGCACGGCTACAATGCTTCGGCCAATACGCCGCGGATGTTGGGTTTCGCTCATGACGGACTCGCTGATTTCTCCATCCCAAGCGTCCCCAGCCATGCCAACAGCTCCGCAAGCCGGTCGTAGCTCGCGGCGACCCCACGTTCCATGCCGGACTTGAGTACGGCGTCGCGGGCTTCTTGCGATACGTAGAGTATCGTGCTCATCAACGTGGTCCTGCGGCCCTGCTCGGCCAGGGTGGTTGTGATCAGCGACTCACCTGGGTACCAAGCCTCGTCGAACAACTCGGTACAGACGAGCCGCTCTTGCGGCACAACCTCTCGCAGAGCGGCTTCGACCAGCCAGGCGGGCCGAGAAGCCACTGCTTGACCAGGTCGGGCTTGGTGAAGGCGTCGACGACCAGGCCGCGCGGACCATCGAAGACACGCGTTATGGCGATTTCACAGTTGCCCGGTGTCGTCAGCTTCAGATTTCCAATGTTGTTCATCGGTGATCTCCTCTATCGTTTCGTGCGTGCATGTTTTTTCCGCCTGGTCTTCCGCTCGACGGTCTTGAGTTCGTCGAGAAGGGCGTCCAGGCGCTGGAAGTTGGCCTCCCAAAGACCCCGGTACTTTTCCAGCCAAACTTCCAGCTCCTGGAGCGGGGCGGGCCGCAATGCATAAATTCGGCGCTGCGCGTCCACGCGAACGTCAACCAGTCCGGCATCACTGAGCACCCGCAG
>QHZC01000007.1 GCA_003224515.1 Acidobacteriota bacterium | reverse complement strand
C
Source organism: Acidobacteriota bacterium (assembly GCA_003224515.1). Classification (GTDB taxonomy): domain Bacteria; phylum Acidobacteriota; class Terriglobia; order Acidiferrales; family UBA7541; genus Acidiferrum. Next base: position 3,036 of record QHZC01000007.1, on the reverse strand, counting down.
CCTGGGAGTGACCTACGCCGAACTTTATCGCCAGAGCCGCCTGCTTGAGGCGGTGCAACTTGCTCTTACCCAACAGCTCGAAATAGCCAAGACGGAAGAGGTCCGGCAGATTCCCGTGTTTCGCGTCATGGATCCGCCCGACATTCCCGAACAACGGGTGTTTCCTCGCCGCACTCTGATCGTGCTGGTCTCCGCAACCTGCGCCTTGCTGATCGGGATCGCTGTTGTGCTGGGGAGTGACCGCTGGAACAGGATCAGCCCCGACGACCCCCTCAAGGAACTCGTCATGCATGCGCAACAGCGAATATCGAACATCACAGTGATTCGTCCGCAAGGCGCCTGGAGAGCTGTGCGCAGCCGGCGCGCGAATTTCGCTGCCGAGGAACGGGAGTGAGCAGCGCACTCGCCGAGATTCCTGCGCCCTCGCTCAAGTGCGCCGGGCCTTCGAGTCCCTCATTCCTTCGCAGCTCCCTCATTTTCGGATCGGTATCCTTTGCAACGTACTTGCTTTCACTGGTGAAGACCGTCATCGTCAGCCGCTACTTCGGCACATCAGCCGAGATGGATGCCTTCACCATTGCTGTACTCGTCCCAAACCTTTTGGGTGCGCTGATCGCCGGCAGCGCCAGTGCTGGACTGGTTCCTGCCCTGGCCGTTGCCGAGCGGGAAGGCGCACAACTCCGCGCTGACACCTATCGCACGTCGTTTGTATTGTTCATGGCCGGATGTACCGTGGCATCGGTCGCGCTTGCGATCTTCGGCAAGCAGTTGGTGCATTTGGTGGCTCCAGCCTTCACTGGGGATCGGCTGGCGATTGCCGAACGGTTGGCACCGGGAGCGTCGTTGATCCTTCTGTTCAACGGCGTTTATGCCTTCTCTTCCGCCGAGCTGCTATCGCGCAAGAAATACGTTCTGGTCGCTGCCGCTCCCGCCATTACTACTTTGCTTTCTCTCCTGGGGATAATGGCTTTTCGCTCGCGTGGCGCCGCGGTCCTGGTGTGGGCCTTGGCAGCAGGACTGGCGGTGCAAGCGCTTGTGGTGTTCTTCCCCACGTGGACCGCGTGTTCAGGAGGCCGATGCACTCGCTGGCGTAACCCGAGCGTCACACGGGTGTTGTCGGCCCAGTGGGTGCTGCTCGCCGTCTCCAGTATCGGAGTAACGAACTCCTTCATCGACCAGGTGATTTCCACCCTTCTTCCGCCGGGTAATGTCAGTGCGCTGAGTTACGCGTCCAGCTTGAACTGCGTCAGCATGCAGGTGATTGTCATGTCCATGGGCTGGATTGCTTTGCCCAATCTCTCGGAATTGGCAGCGGCACACGACTTGACCGGCTTGCGCCGCCAAATGCGCACGTGCGTCATAACGACGGTCATGATAGCGGCACCCGCGTGCCTGCTCATTGTTGGATTGGGTGAAACGTCTATACGCGTTTTCTTTCAACACGGCCGCTTTGACGCGAACTCTACTCGGCTCGTTTACCTGACGTGGGCGGGATACAGCCTAGGGCTCGTTCCCGCCGCCATCGGCATGATGGCGGTTCGAGTGGCCAACGCGCTACATGAGAACTGGTTGCTCTTCCGCGTGGGAATGGCCTTGCTGGCGGTGAACGCGATTCTTGACTACGCCCTGATGCGGGTCGCCGGTGTGATGGGAATTACGCTGAGTACAAGCTTCGTATATTGCATTTCCAGTGTCCTTTTATACCGTGCGCTACGGGCGCATGTCGGCGAGTTGCTTGACAACGAGACATTACGACACATTTTGAAAGTGGCTGGAGCAGTAGCCGTTGCTGCAATACCGGCAGCCATCATCCGCGTGCTCGCGCCCCCCGGATTCATGATCTCGGCCGCGCAATTCGGTGTGTTTGTGGTTGGACTGGTGCTGGCCTATCAGCGCGCTGGTGTGATTGCCTGCTGCATTCGCGGGCAAGATTGGCGTGCATGGCGCTGGGTACACGTCTGCGTAAAGGAGTCATGCTGATATGTCCGCATCAACAGCTGCCATCACCGTCGATGATAAACTGCGCTTCCAGTTCGGCAAGAACTGGGCGCGGTTCTTGGAGACTGTCAATGAGACGAACGTTCGCGAGGCGGAACTCTCGCTGAAGCAAGCGTTGCAGGTCGAAGACCTGGCTCAAAAGTCTGTTCTCGACGTGGGCTCCGGTAGTGGCCTGTTCTCTTTGGCTGCAAGGCGCTTGGGAGCCCGCGTGCATTCGTTTGATTATGACCTCAATTCGGTCGCCTGCACACAACGACTAAGGGAGAAGTTCTTTCCCGGAGACGACTGCTGGAGGGTAGAACGAGGTTCTGCACTGGACGAGGAGTACATCCGTTCCCTGGGGCAGTTCGACATTGTTTACTCCTTTGGAGTGCTGCATCATACCGGAAATCTCTGGAAAGCCCTGGAAATCGCCGCCCGCCCGGTTCGGGTCGGAGGGCACCTGTTTGTGTCGATTTACAACGACCAAGGCTGGGCTTCAAAGTGGTGGACGCGCGTCAAGCTCATCTATAACTGGTTGCCCCGCGGTCTTCGTTTTCTTGTACTTCTCCCATCCGCGCTTGCTCTATGGGGGCCGATCATTCTGAGAGACACGTTGCTACTTAATCCTTTTAAGACCTGGCGCGCTCGCAAGACCAACCGAGGGATGTCAGCATGGCATGACTTAATCGATTGGGTGGGTGGTTATCCTTTTGAGGTAGCGAAACCCGAGGTTGTATTTTACTTCTGCAAGCCCCGTGGACTCCGTCTTGAGGGCCTGAGCACTTGTGGAGGCGGTCTGGGGTGCAACCAGTTCCTTTTTCTGCGGGAGCGATAAGTGAGGCGAGCGAGGATCACTTATCTGATCGGATCGCTGGCAAGGGGCGGAGCCGAGGGGCAGCTGCTTCAGCTGCTGCGCAAGCTTGATCAGTCGCGTTGGGAAGCTTCGCTTGTAACTTTCGATGATCTAAATGCCGAGCGCGCAGCGGACGTCGTGAGTTGCGTCTCCTCTGTCGGCATTCCCAGTAACGGTAACTCACGTTCCCTCATCAGAGGTTT
>QHZC01000419.1 GCA_003224515.1 Acidobacteriota bacterium | reverse complement strand
CGTTCTCGGAGACTTCGCCAATTCCACGGGGGATGCCGTTTTCGATGGAACGTTGCGAGAAGGGCTCTCGGTGCAATTGCAGCAGTCACCGTTTCTGAGTCTCGTATCCGGGGAGGGAATCCAGCAGACGTTGCAAATGATGGGACAGCCGGCGAATGTCAGGCTCACGCCGCAAATCGCGCGCGAAGTTTGTCAAAGGACCAACAGCACGGCAGCACTAGACGGTTCGATTGCTTTGATTGGCACCCGATACGATTTAATCGTGAAGGCTGTGAACTGTGCGAACGGCGACTTGCTGGCGAGCACAGAAGCGCAGGCGAACGACAAAAGCCATGTTCTGGATGCGCTCAACACAACCGCTTCGGAAATGCGCAAGAGACTCGGCGAATCCTTGAGTACGGTGCAGAAATACAACACACCTCTCGAACAAGCGACGACACCATCTCTGGAGGCATTGCAAGCCTTCAGTCTGGGTGTTAAGGCAACGTTCGCGGGCGATGATGATGTTGCGGCGGTTGCTTTTTTTCAGCGCGCAATCCAATTGGACCCGAATTTCGCCGCGGCTTACGACGCGATGGGCAACGAGAATCAGTGGATAGGTACTGCACTGGCCGTGCAAAACATCCGGAAGGCCTTCGAACTGCGCACACGTGTAAGTGAGCGCGAGAAGCTGATCATCGAAGGAGATTATTACAATGTTGTGATTGGCGACCTCATGAAGGCACGGCAGAGCTATACCCTTGGCGAACAAATCTACCCACGCGAGGTAAGCTTCCGAAACGGCCTTGGTGTTCTCTATAACGCTCTAGGGCAATATGAAGCGGGTCTCAGAGAACATCAAGAGGCCGTTCGTCTCGCTCCGGACACCATCAGGTATCGATTCCTTGTATACACATACTTGTTGCTGAACCGAGACGAGGACGCCGCAGCCTTGGCCAGAGAGGCGCAACGAAAGGGCCTGGACTCTAGTCTTGGGCCCATTCTCTATTCACTCGCCTTTTATCGGAATGACGCTGCCGAAATGTCGCGGCAAGTAGCTGCTTGGGCCGGCAAACCAGACCAAGATGAATACTTGATGTTGGCATTAGAGGCCGACACGGCTGCTTACTTCGGACATCTTGGAAGAGCGCGTGAGCTATCACGGCAGGCTTCAAATTCTGCCAAGCGGGCAGGGGAGAATGAAGCTTCCGCGACCTACGAGGCCGTGGCCGCTTTGCGAGAAGGCCTGTTTGGCAATGCAATCCAAGCTGGACAACGGACGGCGCTGACAAAGGAACGTTCGAGTGGACCAGATAAATATTATGCAGTATTGCTTGCCCTAGCCTATACAGGGGACGACTCGCAGGGATTAGCAGATAATTTCAATGAGAGTTTCCCCGAAAACACAGGCGTACAGTTCAATTACCTTCCTACCCTGCGGGCAAAACTGGCATTAAACCATGCAAACCCGCAGCAGGCGCTTGATACTCTGGAGGTCGCTGCTCCGTATGAACTCGGGTTGCCTACTCTTTGGTTTTACAACTGGCCGAATTTGTATCCGGTCTATGTGCGAGGAGAAGCCTACCTTGCAGCGCATAGGGGCGGCGAAGCGGCAACAGAGTTTCAGAAAATCCTCGATCATCGTGGGATCGTGCTCAACGAACCCATCGGCGTGCTGGCGCACTTGCAACTCGGGCGCGCCTACGCGCTTCAAGGAGATAGCGGTAAGGCGCGCGCCGCGTACCAAGATTTTCTTACGTTGTGGAAAGACGCTGACCCCGACATCCCCATTCTCAAGGAAGCCAAGACCGAGTACGCGAAGCTGCAATCGTCCCGGGAGTGAAGGATAGATGCCCATCGAGACTCGACCACCGGTCCTTCTCCGCTTTGGAGTTTTTGAAGTGGACCTGCGCGTCGGGGAGCTGCGCAAGCAGGGCAAGCGCATCAAGCTCCAGGAACAACCCTTTCAAGTGCTGGCCGTTTTATTGCAGCGGCCTGGGGAAGTGGTCACGCGCGAAGAGCTTCGTTCCCAAAACTGGCCGCCCGATACTTTCGTTGATTTCGACAACAGCCTGAACACGGCAATTAATAAGCTGCGTGAGGCGCTGGGAGACTCCGCCGACAATCCGCGCTTCATCGAGACACTTCCGCGCCGTGGGTATCGGCTTATCGCCCCTGTTACCGGTGTAGATGGAACAACCAGAGGGGCCGGCACGGGTGTGAGCGCAGCCGCGCCGCCAAGCGGTCGGAAGATGGTCGTGACGGTGGCAATTGTGGTGCTCGCGGTGGGAATCGCCGGAGCGTTGACCTGGCGGGCGCGGCAGGCGCGGCATCTCACGGAGAGGGACACCATCGTTCTGGGAGATTTCGCCAATTCCACGGGTGATCCCGTTTTCGACGGAACGCTTCGAGAAGGCCTTTCTGTCCAACTGGAGCAGTCGCCCTTCCTGAGTCTCGTGTCAGAGGAAGGAATCCATCAGACGTTGCGGATGATGGAACGACCGGCAAATACGCGACTCACGCCTGAAATCACGCGCGAAGTTTGTCAACGGACGAGCGGCGCCGCAGCACTGGACGGCTCGATTGCACTGATTGGCACCCAGTACAATCTGATTCTCAAGGCTGTGAACTGTGTTAACGGGGACTTGCTGGCAAGCACCGAAGCGGAGGCGAACGACAAAAGCCACGTTCTCGACGCTCTTGGGAAGGCCGCTTCGGAAATGCGAAGGAGACTTGGAGAGTCTTTGAGCACGCTCCAAAGGTACAATACGCCTCTCGAACAAGGGACGACTCCATCCCTTGGGGCATTGCAAGCCTTCAGTCAGGGTGTGAAGAACGACTTTCCTGCAGCCATCCCGTTTTTTCAGAAAGCCATTCAGCTTGATCCAAACTTTGCT